>CAYVYG010000103.1:0-9307 GCA_964454385.1 uncultured Microthrixaceae bacterium | reverse complement strand
GGCGGTGGGTGGCGCCGGACGCAGCCGCAACGTGGCCTCGGTGATGACACCCAGGGTGCCCTCGGATCCCACGAACAGGCGCTTGAGGTCATAACCCGCGACGTCCTTGATGGTCGATCCGCCGAGGCGCACCGCGGTCCCGTCAGCCAGCACAACTTCCAGGCCTAGTACGTAGTCGGTGGTCACCCCGTAACGCACACAGCACAGCCCACCCGCGTTGGTGGCGAGGTTGCCGCCGATGGAGCAGATCTCGAACGACGAGGGATCCGGTGGGTACCAGAGGCCGACCTCGGCCGCAGCCCGCTTCACCTCCGCGTTCAACAGACCCGGACCCACCGTTGCAGTGAGAGCAGCAGCGTCCACGTCGAGATCGCGCATCGCAGCGGTCGACAACACGATGCACCCGTCGATCGCGGTCGACCCTCCCGAGAGCCCGGTACCGGCGCCGCGGGTGACCACCGCGACTCCGTGCGAGGAGGCGACGCGCATCACGGCCTGCACCGAGGCGGTGCTCCGGGCCCGTACGACCGCCAGGGGACGCCCCGGCGCGACCGGGGTGGCGCGATCCGAGACGTAGGAGTCCATCACATCCGGGTCCGTCACCAGCTCCACCGGCGCGACCACGGTCCGCAGGGCAGCGATCACCTCTTCGGGTGAGCGGCGGCGGACATCGGATGGTTCCACGATCCAAGCATCGCAGCTACGGCCCATCCGAGGAATCCGCCAAGGTGCGTGACATCCACAAGAGCTTCACGGCTCCGCGATCAATGAAGGACGGGCGATCAGTGGCGGGCGGGCGATCAGTGGCGGGCGGGCGATCAGTGGCGGGCGGCGCCGCTGGTGTCGATCCCCGTGTAGTCGATCTTGACGAACAGCGCATCCACCTCTGCGATCAGGTCTTCGCGGCGGCGGACATCGCCGCGCACGTGGATCTTGCGCCCGACGTGCTCGGTCACCCAGGCCCGCAGCTGCAGCGGTTCGCCCAGCGGGATCGGCGCGCGGTAGTCGATCGTCAGGCGCGCGGTGGCACCCATGGTCCCCGCCAGACGCGGAGCCGTGCCGGCGAACTCATCGAGGATTCCCGCCAGCACCCCGCCGTGACCACGCCCCGGTGCACCGCTGTGCATGGGCCCGAGCGTCACCTCCGTGGTCACCACGTCGGCGCCGAAGTGGACATCGAAGGGCAGCGCGGAGGGGTTCGCGGGCCCGGCGATCGCCCTGTAGTAGAACCCGCCGCGGGTGCCCTCGGTGCGATCAGGCGAACGGATGCCTTCCTCCAACAGCGCCTGTCGATCCCACCGCGGCGCCCTGGCCAGCTTCTCGCGCAGCTCCGACGCTACCGCGCTCACCTCCTCGAGCAGCTCCGTGTCGGCCTCGCGATCGGTGAACTCGTCGATCAGATCGCGCAACGACCCAGCGGCGACCAGGAGGGGATCCGCATCTGTCCTGATTGCGTCGGTTGAGGCGCCCGTTGATGCGTCGGGGAGCGGGTGGGCGACCGGGCCGACCGAGTCGGGAAGAGGCCGGAGCGGTTCGTTCATGGTCGAGGGGTCGCGAACGGCGCGATGCCGGGCTGCTCCGAGAGCTGCGACAGGGGCCAGGGCCGCGCCTGTTCCAACTCGTGCGCCAGCTGCAACAGCAGCGCGTCGGCTCCACGATCCGCGGACAACAGAGCACCGACAGGCACCCCGGCCTCGTCATCGAAGCCCATCGGTACGCTGATCGAAGGAGTCCCGGCCGCGTTCGCGATCGGCGTGAAGGTCATCCAGGTGGAGATCCGTTCCAGCAACGGTCCGTAGTCGAGCGCGGTGGACAGATGACCGAGCTCGGGCGGGACCGTGGAGAGGGCTGGGCTGAGGATCACGTCGAGGTCACGGTACAGAGCCGCCAGGTGCGCGCGGACCCGGCGCAGCCGCCGGGAGGCGCCGACCAGGCGTTGGGGTGCCGAACGGAACGACCGGGCCATCCCCTGGGTGAAGCGGGTGAGCTTCTCGGGCCGGAAGTGGGACCCATGGGTGATCCGCGCGGTCCGGGTCGCAGCGAACACCAGGAACCTGAAGTACTCGATGAAGTCATCGCGGAACTGCTCGGGATCCATCGGCGGGGTGACGGTCTCCAGGTGGTGACCGAGCTCCTCGAGAACCGTCGCGGTCTGCGCGAGGGTCGCCGCGGTCGGCTCGTCCAGCTCGGCGGCACCCGGGATCGCGCCCAGCACACCGATGCGCAGCCGGCGTGACGGCGCGCCGGTGACCTCCCCCATCGGCGGCATCGAGCGTGCCCGGAACACCCGCTCCATCTCCGCGTACCAGCGCGCTGTGTCACGTACCGTGCGCGACACCACGCCATCCACCGAGACCGACAGCGGCAGCAGCAGCTCGTCGGTGTGGCGCCGGAGCCGGCCGAGGGTCGGTTTGAGCCCGACCAGGCCAGCGCACGCAGCAGGGATCCGGGTGGAACCACCTCCATCCACCGCGTGCGCAACCGGCACGACGCCTGCGGCGACCAGCGCCGCGGCGCCTCCCGATGATCCCCCGACGGAGCGGTCGGGGCTCCACGGGTTGCGCGCGGCATCACCGTCGGGGAACTCCGTCGAGGGTGTGAAACCCCACTCGGGCATCGTGGAGGATCCCAGGATCGACATCCCCATGTGCTCCATATCGCGCGCAACGCCCCGGGTCCGGCGTTGGGGTGGTCCACCGGCAAGCGCTTCCGATCCCCAGGTGAGCGGCAACCCGGCCACGGGCACCATGTCCTTGATGAACGTCGGGATGCCGTGGAAGGCGCCCCGACGTCGGCGTCGACGTGCGGGCTCCGCCAGCGCCACGTCGTAGCGCTCGAACGCGACCGCGCCCAGCAGTGGGCCGAGCACGCGCGCCCGATGTACCGCTGCCTCGATCACCTCCCTGACCGAGAGATCACCGCGGTCGAGCGCGTCGATGGTCGCGACCGCGTCAACTCGTGCGAGCTCGTCGTCGTAGCCGTTGATCTCGGGCAGGCGCACCGGAAGCAGGGTCACGGCGCGACACTACGACCCCACCGGCCCGCCGCCCCACCCCGAGCGATTCACGAGGCGGTGAGCACCTAGTGTCGACCCATGCGCATCGGAATCAACGGATCCAATCTGATCGCCCTCGCGAGCCCGCTGCAAGCCGTTGCCGAGCACGCCGCCCAGGCCGAACGTGACGGCTTCGCCACCTACTGGATGGCACAGCTCCTCTGGCCCGACGCGCTCACGGCCATCGCTGCCATCGCCTCGGGAACCGAGTCGATCCGCTTCGGGACCGCGGTCGTGCCGACCTGGCCCCGCCACCCCCTGATGTTGGCCGCACAGGCGCTCACCACCAGCCATGTCACCGGCGGGCGGCTCACCCTCGGCATCGGCCTCGCTCACCGCCCGACGGTGCAGGAGACCTTCAGGGTGCCCTTCGAGACCCCCGCGAAGCACATGGCGGAGTACCTCGACGTGCTGTTGCCGGCCATGGAGAACCACTCCGTCAACGCCACCGGTGACATCTGGTCCGCGCACGTCGACGGCTTCGGTGTTCCACCGGGCGTGACGCCACCATCGGTCGTGCTGGCAGCGATGGGTCCCCGCATGCTCGAGATGGCAGGCGGCCGCGCCGATGGCACGGTGCTGTGGCTCTCGGGTCCGCGCACGGTGGAGACACGCATCCGCCCGGCGCTCGAAGCCGCCGCCAACGAAGCCGGACGACCGGATCCGCAGCTGATCGCGAGCGTTCCCGTGTGCGTGACGGACGACCGCGAGAAGGTCCACGCCATGGTCGCGGGGGTGCTCGCCGGCTACAACGACCTGCCGTCGTACCGCAGCGTCATGGACACCGAGGGCGTCGACGGTCCCGCAGACGTGTCGCTGATCGGTTCGGAATCAGAGGTCCGAGCCGGCCTCGAGGCGTTCGCTTCCGCTGGCACGACCGAGTTCTCGGCGCTCGAGTTCACCACCGACGACGAGGAGGCCGCGGCCACCCGCGCGCTGCTCGCCGAGTTCGACCGACGCGCCTGAGAGAGCCCGCCGGCTGTCATGGTCCGCTGCGACGCGGGACACCCGAGCCGAACGGCTCATGGCTCGGGGCAGTCCGCGCAGGTGCCCAACACGTCCAGTTGGTGGTCGGCCGCGTCGAACCCACCCTCGTGTGCGGCCGCTTCCAGGAGCGAGTCGAGCTGTGCCTCGAACTCCTCGGGCAGCTCGAAGTCGAGCACCGACCCGCAGGAGGTGCACACCATGTGGTGGTGGTGCGCGGTCAGGTCGTGCGCGAGCTCGTAGCGCGCGAAGTCATCCGCGGTGACGATGCGCCCGACCACCGCGGCGCGCTCGAGGACGGCCAGGTTGCGATATGCCGAGCTCTGGACCACCGACCCGGCACGGTCCAACAGCTCGAGCACCGTCAGCGGTTGGGAGGCGCCGGCCAGGGCCTCCACCAGGGCGCGGCGGTTGTCGGTGTAGCGCCGGCCGTTGCGTCCGAGTCGATCCGCCACGACCGCATGCAGCTCATCGCTCCCCCGGGCCTCCTCTTGCGCCACAGCGTCGTGGGGAGCGCGACCAGGACCGTTCGACCCGCTCGATCCGCTCGTCCCGCTCATCCTGTCTCCCGTTCACGGTGCGATCCGCGCTCCTCGCAGCGATGCGGATCGTCCAACACGATGTGGCCCTCGTCCATGTGCAGCATCGCACCACCGAACGCCTCGGCGAGAGCAGGCGGCGCCAGCACCTGCCCGGGTGGCCCGAACGCGACCTGGCGGGTCGCCAGCAACAGCACCAGGTCGGCCCCGGCCGCATCGGCGAGATCATGGGTGGAGAACACCACCGCACGACCCGCGGCGCGCTCCTCACCGATCACCTCGCTGATCGTCCGGGTGCTCGGCAGGTCGAGCCCGGTCAGCGGTTCGTCCATCAACAACAGATCCGACTCCTGGGCGAGGCCCTGGGCCACGAGAACCCGTTGGCGCTGCCCACCCGAGAGCTCCGAGAGCTGACTCCACTGCCGGTCGGCCATCTCGACACGCTCCAGCGCGCTGCGCACCGCGTCGCGATCGGGTCGCCCGCTACGCCGCAACAACCCGAGTCGCGGATAGCGGGCCATCTGCACCGTCTCGCGCACCGTCAGGGGGAGCGACCGGTCCACGTCGGTGCTCTGGAGCACCAGCGCGACACCTCCAGCGCCCGCTCGTGCGGGCACATCGATCGAGCCGGCGCGCAACTCGTGGAGGGCCGCGATCGCGCCCAACAGCGTCGACTTGCCCGATCCATTGGGTCCGATGACAGCCGTGGTCGATCCCGGCGGGATCTCGAAGCTCACGCCGGTCACCGCGGGCCGGCTGCCGTAGAACACCGAGACGTCTCGCGCGCGCACCGCGAAGGCGGGCTCCGTCGCGGCGGGCTCCGGCGCTCCTGAGTCACCCCGTCCTGAGTCATCCCGTCCTGAGTCACCCCGTCCTGAGTCACCTGGTTCGATAGTGAGACTCATTCTCGTTATGGTAGTCAACCGGATGAACGGACACCGACCCTGATGGCAACACCCGGCCCATTCCGTGCAGTGATCGCGATCGCGGTGCCGGCGACCCTGCTGGGCGCCGGCTGCAGCGGCACTGGGCCCGGCGGCTCCCCGGATGGAGCAGGCCCGGAGATCGTGGTCACGACCGACATCCTCGGTGACGTGGTCTCGAACCTGGCAGGAGATGCGGCATCGGTGGACGTGGTGATGCCGTCGGGCGCGAGCCCCCACGACTTCCAGCCGTCGGCCTCGCAGGTGGCCGCCATGCGCTCAGCGGATGTGCTCGTCACCAACGGCGCAGGGCTCGAAGCCGGCCTCACCGACACGATCGACGCCGCCCGGACCGACGGCGTGGTTGTCTGTGAGGCGATCGACGGAGTCAAGACCCTGCCGGCGAGCGCTGCAGCCGCCCGACACGAGCGGGACGGCCACAGCCAGGAGCGCCGTGAGCAGGACCGCCATGAGCAGGACCGCCACGGAGAGGTGAACCCGCACTTCTTCACCGATGCGGCCCGAATGGCCCTGGCGGTCCAGTACCTGACCAGCTGCATCACCGCGGCACTCGATGGCGAGCGCTCCGCGACGATGGACGCGATGGAACAGAGTGCGAACAGCTACCACGACGAGCTGATGGCGCTCGACCGATCCATCAGAACGATCCTCGATGCAGTACCGCCTGAGCGCCGGCAGCTGGTCACCACCCACGAGGTGCTCGACTACTTCGCTGACCGCTACGGGTTCACCATCGCAGGATCGATCATCGCGTCGACCTCCTCGCAGGCCCAGGCGGACGCTGCATCGATGGTGGAGCTGGCCGGGATCGTGCGCGACCAGGACATACCGGCGGTCTTCGTCGACGCGTCCTCATCGAAGGACCTGGCGCGGACGCTGGCCGAGGAGGCCGGCGGCATCGCCGTGGTGGAGCTCCACACCGAGTCCCTCGGCAGCGGTGACGCCGCGACCTACATCGGCATGTCCGAACAGAACGCGCAGCAGATCGCGGAGGCGCTCGCGTGAGGGCGCTCGCATCGGAGGTGATCACGTCGAACTGGATCACCGAGGCCTTCCAGCCTGCGTTCATGCAACGGGCCCTGCTCGCAGGCGTGCTCGCGGTGGTCGCCACCTCGGTGGTCGGGGTCTGGGTGGTGATCAGGGGCCTCACCTTCATGGGCGACGCGCTGGCGCACGGCGTGATCCCCGGCCTCGCTCTGGCAGCGCTGTGGGGTTTCAGTCCCGTGATCGGCGCCCTCGGCGCCGCGCTGGTGATGGCGTTGATGGTTTCCGTCGTCTCCCAACGCACCACCCTGCGCGAGGACACCGGCATCGGCCTGCTGTTCGTGGGCATGCTGGCGGTCGGGGTGATCATCGTGTCGCGCTCGGCGTCGTTCGCGACCGATGTGACCAGCCTGCTCTTCGGTGAGGTGCTGGGGGTGACCGCGGGTGACCTGTGGGTCCAGTCGATCGCCGCGGCTGCGGTGCTCGCCGGCGCGATCCTGTTGCACAGGCCGTTGCTGGCGCTCGCGTTCAATCGCTCGAAGGCCGTCACCCTGGGCATGCACCCCCGTTTCGCGCACGCGGCACTGATGGTGATGCTCGCTGTCTCGGTCGTCGCGTCCTTCCGTGCGATCGGTACGTTGCTGGTGTTCGGCCTCCTGGTCGGCCCACCTGCCACAGCGTCTTTGCTGGTGAGGCGGATCCCCACCGCGATGGTCGTGTCGGTCGCGATTGGCGTCATCTGGGTGGTCGTGGGCCTGGCGATCAGCTTCCACCACGGCACCGCCGGTGGAGCCACGATCTCGGCGCTCGCGGTCGGCGGGTTCTTCGTGACGCTGAGCGCGGTCGAGCTCACCCGGACGATCCGCTCCCGCTCGCACGCCGAGGTGGGTTGACCCAGGACCCGGCCCGTAGGATCGGGGCATGGACAACGCCCCCATAACCGAAGTGATGACCGCCGATCCGGTGACCGTCGACCGCAGCGATCCGATCTCCGATGCCTACTCGCAGCTGAACAGGGCACGCTTCCACCACCTGCCGGTGCTCGAGGGCGACCAACCGGTCGGACTCATCTCCTCGACCGACATCCTCGATCTGGTCTACGACGCAGACGGCGCCCAGGAGAAGAACCTGATGGTCTTCCTCGACCACCAGTTCAACATGGACGACGCCATGTCGACCGAGCTGGTGACCCTGCCCGATACGGCCACGGTCCGCGACGCCACCGAGGTGCTCGCCGACGGCAAGGTCCACTCCGTGCTGGTCATCGGATCCAACGGCATGCTTGAGGGGATCGTCACCACGACCGACCTGATGCGCTACATGCTCGGTCAGTTCTGAGGCTCACTCCTCGGGAGCCGCTGCCGGGTCGGTCTGTCCGGGTTGGCGCCAGTCGGGCACGTCGGGAGCGCCGTCCTCCCAGGAACGGATGTAGGTCGTGACGGCCTCCACCTGTTCGGAGGTGAGCGGCCCGCCGAAGTCCTGGCCGAATGCGCTCATCGCGGTACCGGGCACTCCGACCGAGATCAGATCCAGCATCTGGTCGTCGGTGGCCGCGGTGAGGAACTGCTCGGAGTTGAGTGCAGGAGCGGTTCCACCCTCTCCGGCATCCCCATGGCACGAGGCGCAGTTGAACTCCCAGATGGCCTCGCCCTCGGTCGCGAGCGACTCGAGGTTCTCCTTGCGCGACTCCTCGCGGTTGGAGGGCTCCACGCTGAGGTACAGCGGGAACACCAGAACCATCGCGGCCATTAGGACCGCACCCCAGATCATCACCTTGTTGGTGGAGCGGTTGACTTCGGGATCGGTCGAGTATCCGTACGGCATCAGTGACCCTCCGCAGCGCACGCCGGGCCCTTGGCGGGCTCGTCGATGGTCTCGGTCCCCGGCGGGGGGCCTTCGATGGTCTCCCCGGTGTCGATGTAGATGATCCCGTCGTCGCCCACCTCGGTCGGGTAGCGGTCGAGTCCGCGTGGCGACGGACCGCTGAGGAGGTCACCTGCACGGTTGAACACCGAACCGTGGCAGGGGCACTCGAAACGCCCCGATGACTCGCAGTAGGGAACCCTGCAACCGAGGTGGGTGCACTTCTCGCTCAGTGCCAGGATCTCACCCTCCACGTCGACCAGGTAGCCCCGCGCCGCTCGCACCTCGACCACCCCCTCCGGGGGTACGGCTTCGGGCTTCACGGTCCGCACCAGGCCTCCGAAGCCGGAGGTGACCTTGGGCTTCAGCAGGTCCCAGGTGGTCCACGCTCCCGCTGCGGCGATCAGGGCGAGACCCCCGACCCACATCCGGGCCAGGAAGTTCCTGCGACCGATCTCGGCGCCGGGTCTGCCGGTTTGGTTGCTCATGGGACTCGACTCCTCATCTCCGTATGCGATGTTGCTGTTTCATCTGATGCACCTACATCTGATGCACCCGGTGCATCCGCGATGTGACGGGATCCCGGTGTGGTCCCCGATGTGCACACCGGGACCCCGCGGTCTTGGGTTCTGCGGTCTTGGGCTCTGCGGTCTTGGGCTCTGGCGGTCATAGCTCGCCGTGCCATTCCTGCCAGGGCCACACCCAACCCCAGTTGGGGCCTCTGAACGCGAACCCGATGATCGTGAGGATGATCCAGATCACCATGAACGCCGTGAACGCGGTCACCGCGACCTTCCGGTGCCTAGGGGTGATCCAGGGGCTGCGGTCTATGTAGGGCAGTGCCACCAGGCCGATGATGATCGCGGTCGGGATCAACACGCCCGCCAACAGCGGATGGAAGTGCGACAGCAGCTCCTGGAGCGCCGCGAAGTACCAGG
>CAYVYG010000102.1:0-9357 GCA_964454385.1 uncultured Microthrixaceae bacterium | reverse complement strand
CCAACCCCCACCACCCTGCCCGCCAACACCCTGCCGGTCGACACCCTGCCGGTCATCACCCCGAGAACCATCCCCCTGCGAGAACATGACCACCACCCTAAAGAAGGGGTGTGACATCGATGGTTCTCCACATCGATGGTTCTCCGACGAGCGTTCGCCGGAAGCTCAGCCGCCTGCACCGGGGGCGTCGGCCGGCGGCGGGTGGTCCGCGGGCCGTGACTGCTCGGGTAGCACCTCGAAACGGGTCACCGTGTCGGTGGGATCGAAGGGAGCCGGGTCCGGCGGGTCATCTGGGGTGAAGCGCGCTCCGCTCCTTGCGTAGCGCCACATCCCCCGACCGACCTTGTCGGTCTCGTCGGGCCCTTCGGCATCGGTATCCCACCAGATCTCTGCGAGGTCGTCGGTGCCGTTGTAGTCGACCTCGTCGAAGAACCCCCAGCTTCCGTTGCTCTGCTGCGGGTTGACCGGATCCCCGCCGGCAGGGGGTATCCGGAACTGGGCCCGCTCGAAGGTCTCCGGTGTGAGATCGGGCCCCGCGAGCTGGATCCCACGGAACAACCGGGGCACGTTCGCGAGCAGCACCGGGTAGGCGGTGGCGGCGTCGGGGAAGGCATCCTCGCCGAAGTACCAGCGGTACAGGTGGAGCGCACCACCTGCGCCCGACGCTACCGGGACCCCGGTCTGGGAGAGACCGAACGCATGGGCCATCTGCGACTGGTCGTACAGCCGTCCGAAAGTGTTGGTGTCGGTGAGAACCGTTCCGGTGAAGATCCACTCGGGGTGGTAGTCGATCGCCTCCGCAGCGTTGGTCAGGTAGATCGGCATCAGCGGATCACCCGCGAAGATGACCGTCGTGACACCGGCCGAGGCCATCTTTGCGGCGATCTCCGCTCCCTGTTGGCCCATTGTGGCGAAGTCGAGCAGGTACGACTCCACGGTGAAGTCATCGGGCCAGGGCCGGGAGTCCGGGCACTGCATCATCACCGGGGGATCCTGGTCGAAGTGCACGACCCCGAAACGGCGTTCCTGCGAGGCGAGCTGCGGATCGCCTGCGAACTCGGCCCTCCCGCTCAGTCCTGCATTGTCAGGCCCGGGTCTCATCCATGCCCGCACACCTGCCACGAACTGCGCCGTCGACGGCTCGACGCCCCACAGGTACGGGGCGTTGTCGAGCACCGTGCACTCGGGCATGCCCAGGGCGCAGCCGAGACAGATGATCCCGTTGCGCGCGAGCTCTCGGGCGAAAGCCCCGCCGTCGTTGGTGGGTCCTCCGAGCACCGCGAACGGTTGGATGTCCTGGGCGATGCGCTCGGCGTCAGCGAGGCTCGCCACCGAGTCACCCAACCCCCCGGTCGCCTCGAAACGCTCCAACCGCACCTCTCTGCGGTAGGTCTCGGTCACCGCGGAGAAGAGCTCGAACCAGTCCGAGAGGGTCGAGAACTGGGCATCGCTGCTGTCGAGCAGCTCCGCACCTCCCAACAGGGACTCGAGTCCCCCTGCCTCGGTAACGTCGTACCACACGACCTCGATCGACTCCGTGCTCACACCCGTCGAGGTGGCCCCGCCGTTGTCGCCGTCGAAGAGCGGCACGCACGGAGGCGCGTAGACCGTCGGAACCATGACCGTGCCCTCGGAGGTGTCACAGCGATCACCCCATTCGTGCTCGTCCACGCTTCCGGCCTCGACCGCCTCCGCGTAGGTGGGGGGCATGCGCCCGAGCGGCTCCGGCGCTCCCGGCTCCCCGGGTGGCCGACCGGTCGGGTCCCCGCTGTCGGGGTTGCCGGTACCGGCGACCCCGCGCGCCGGATCCGCCGGCGCGGCCTCCGACCCACCTCGCACCACGACGAGCACCCCGAGCAGGGCCACCGAGGCCATGATCGCAACGAACGGACCCCATTTCGCCACCCATCGGTGGATCCCGCTCGGCGCGCCGATCGACGGACCGAAGCGTGGGGATCCAGATGGCCCGCTCATGAGCTCACCTTCCCACTGCGGGCGATGGCCACGCCCGATCCTCCGAGGTATGCCTGCACGACCGCCGGATCGACCAACACTTCCTCGGGGAGACCTGACGCGATCACCGATCCGCTATCGAGTGCCACGAGGCGGTCCGCGAGGCCACGCAGCAGCGAGATATCGTGCTCGATCACGACGACGGTGAATCCCATCTCGTCGCGGAGTCGCTGGATCAGCGGCGCCAACGCCTCGGCCTCCCGTTGGGCGATACCCGAGCTCGGTTCGTCGAGGAGCACGACCCTGGGACGACGTGCCACCACTGCCGCGAGGTCGACGATCCTGCGTGACCCGGTGGACAGCTCGTGCATGAACCTCGATCGCAGAGAACCCAGGCCGAACCGTTCGATGAGCGCGTTCACGGAACCCGCAACGGCCTCCTCGCTCTCGTAGACCCCGGGCGTCCACAGGGCTTCGAGCAACGGATTGCGGATCCCGAGAGCTCCCTCGTGGGCGACCGCGAGGACCTGTTCCACTGTGAGCTGCGGGAACAGAGCGGCATCCTGGAACGACCGCCCCAGGCCTGCGATCGCTCGGCGGTGCGCAGCGAGAGCGGTGACGTCCGCACCGTCGAGCAGGATCGACCCGGCATCGGGTCGGAGGAATCCACCGATCAGGTCGAACAAGGTGGTCTTGCCCGCACCGTTGGCACCCACCAACCCCACGATCTCCCCGGCGGCGACGTCGAGATCGACCGCCGCGACGGCGACCACCCCGGCGAAGCGACGAGTGACGCCTCGCAGCGACAACACCGGGGAGACCGATGCCTGCGAGCACTCGGCTGCGGATCCACCGGAGCTCTCATCGGATCCTCGGTTGTGCTCGGTGCTCCCGACCTCGTCCCCCACTGCGCAGCCGCGACCGGAAGCGCCCGACCCGACGCTCTGCGCATCGGCACCTCCCAGGAAGACCGAGCGCAGGACGTCGGGACGATCGAGCAGCTCCGCGGTCGGCCCGTCGAATCGGACCTCGCCCTTCTCCATGAACACCGCCCGATCCGAGAGGCGCAGCGCCAGGTTGACCGACTGCTCGACGATGACCACGGTGGTCCCCCACTGCGCGATGTCACCCACCACCTCGAGCAGTTGCTCGACCACCAGCGGAGCGAGTCCGAGGGAGAGCTCATCGATCATCAGCAACCTCGGCCGTGACAACATGACCATCGCCAGAGCCAGCATCTGCTGTTGACCACCCGAGAGATTCGCTGCGGTCTCGTCGTGACGCTGCGCGAGCACCGGGAATACCCGCTGGACCTCGGCGGTGCGTCGAGCGACCAGCTCCGGATCACGGCGGTTCATCCAGGATGCGGCGCGCAGGTTGTCCGCGACGCTCGATTCGGGGAACACGCCCTTGCCCCCGGGTAGCACTGCGATTCCCTTGGCCGCTATCTCGTTCGCAGGGGCATGTGTGATGTCGACGCCATCGAAGATGATCGCTCCGTGGTCGGCCTCCCGAACCCCCGACACGGCGGCCAGCAGGGTCGACTTGCCCGCACCGTTGGTACCCAGGAGCGCCACGACCTCGCCCTGGCCGACCTCGAGGTCAACTCCGAAGAGCACCTGCACGTCGCCGTACGAGACATCGAGGTCCCGAACCAACAGCAGCTTCGACACGCCGTCGCGACGTTGCGCCAGAACCTCTGCACGTGCGGCCGACCCGGTCCACACGTCGTGGATGTCACGACGCACGAGTGTGCCGGCGCTCTGGATCGCGAACCCACCGACCGCGAAGATCGGTGCCATCGCCATCATGCCCGCCCGCATGCCCCAGGCGTCTCCCAGCGCGCCGATGAGCGGCAGCAGCGCGAGGCCGGGGATGACGAACACCGACATCATCGAGAAGCCCATCGAACGCGCACGCGGTGGGATCGCGACCGACAGTGCGGCGAGGATGCCGGGCACCAGGAAGGCGAGCGAACCCGAGATCAGCGCGTTCAGCCCCATCGCCACCCACGGCAGCCGGATGTTCCCGATCTCGACGAACCACGCCGGTGACAGAGCGAAGCCAACCGCGAGGCCCGACACTCCGAGGGTGATCAGGCCCAGGAACCGGAATATCGCTTCGGGGTCGCGGCGGTACATGCGCGTGCCGACCGCGCCACCGATGAGCAGGCCCACGAGTTGGGCGGGCTCGGTCAGCGAGGCGAGCACGCCTCTCGACCTCTCGTCGAGGCCGAACTCGTCCGCGTAGAGGAACGCCGCGAACGACACGAAACCCACGACCGCCGGTGCCAGGAACGGCAGCGTTCTGTATATGCGCCGCAGGCTGTCGACCTTCCAGCACATCCGCCACGACTCGACCATCGAAGGTGCCGGTTCCTCCAGGTCGATCGCCTCCGGGGCCGCGCCGGCCTCGCTGCGCTCCCATCGTCCCCTCACCGGTTCGGGAAGTGACAGCGCCGCCAGAGCGCTCAGCGCTACGACGGGGCCGAACACCACGAACGGCACGCGCCATGAGAACCGGTAGGCGATGAAGCCGGCCAGCAGCGGCCCGACGAACTGGCCGAGCGCGTTCGCGCTGCGATGCAGCGAGAAGACCCGGGCGCGCACGTCGGGGTGGAAGTGATCCGACAGCAGCGAGTTGTGGGTCGGATCGATGAACGACTTGCCCAGCCCTGCGGCTCCCATCGTCACACCGAGCACCCAGATGTTCGGCGAGAGGCCGACCGCCGAGGTGAAGGCCGCCATCAGCAGACCTCCCAGCACCGCGAGCCGGACGCGGTTGCGACGGTCCGCCAGGGTGGCGATCGGTACCTGGAGCCCGAGCGCAACCGCGGCGACGAACGCGAGCACGGTGAACATGCCGGCGATGCTCGTTCCGAAGTCGGTCGCGATGTCCGGAGCCAGCACTCCGAACGCGGCGCGGGTGAGCTCGTCGACCGCGTTGAGCGCGAACAGGACCACCAGCACCGACAACGGACCACCCGCCAGCGACGCGCGCAACCGGTGGACCGGACCCGTGGTCATCGAACCGGCTCCTCCGCGAAGTTCGGGTCCTTCTCCGATTCGCTTCGGCGGTCGGCCGCCCCGACATCGGGGATGCCCGCCAGCGGAACGCCCCGGCGACGCGCGACTGCTCCGAGGATCACCTCACGCAGGTCGTGCAGAGAGCCGACGATCCCGCCGGGCAGGACCAACAGCACCACCAGCATTCCCGCTCCCGATACCAAGAGGCGCCAGTTGCCGGGCAACCACCATTCGCCGCCCTTGAGGAACACCGCGCCGATCAGACCGCCGGTAAGGGACCCGGCTCCGCCCACGACCACCGCCGAGAAGAGTACCAGGTTGTCGAACGGCGCGTACAGGGTGGTCGTGTAGCCCCGTTGCGACAGCGCGAGCAGTGCCCCTCCCGTCGCGGCAACCGCACCTGAGGCCGCGAACGCGGTGAGCTTCGTTCGCACCACCGAGATGCCGTAGGCGGCGGAGGCGGCTTCGTTGTCGCGCACCGCCATCAGCACCCTGCCGGTCGCGCCGCGGTGGATGCCCACGAGCCCAGCCAACACGACAAGACCCACGATCGCGCAGAACCGGTAGAACGCGGCCGGCGAATCGATGTCGAACACCCCGAGCGCGTCGGGGCGGCGGGTCATCGAAGCGCTCGGAACCCACTCGAAGAACGCGGGGTTGAGCAACCAGCCGACCGTCGCCAGGGCGAACGCCAGAGTGACCACTGCGAGGTAGAGGCCCCGGATGCGCAGCGCGGGCAGCCCCACGACGATCGCACTGAGCCCTCCTGCGAGTGCTGCCAGGACGAGTGCCGCGACTGGATCCAACTGCCAGTCGAGGACCGCCTTCGCGGTGATCGCTCCTCCCACCGCTGCGAAGGCGAGCTGGCCCAGCGAGACCTGGCCCGCCCAACCGACCAGCACCACGAGCGACACCGCCACCAGCCCGACCCCGATCAGCGCGGAGGCCTTCGAGATGCTCGCGGTGGATCCGAGGAGTTGCGGTGCCGCGACCACCAGGGCGACCCCGACGACGACCACGCCGATGCGCAGCGCACGAACCTCGGGCAAGTTGCGCAGCTCGTAGGGTACCGGCCTGCTCTGATCGGCGATGCGCCAGCTCGAGCGTCCCATGACCGTGGTGCGCGTGGGATCGTCGCGACGCACCACCAGAGCCGCCACGATCACCGCACCGAGCACCGCGGGTACCGCCTGGGCACCGAGTGGGACCTCGAGAACTCCCCAGATGCTGCTGTTGGTCCTCCATGTGACCGCCTGGACCAGGATCCCCACCGCGACCGACGAGACGATCACCGTCGGAAGGTCGTCCATGTGACCGAGGACCAGCGCGCTCAGCGCCCCCAACAGGGAGCTCAGGCCCAGTGCGCCTCCGACCGGCAACCCGAACAGCCCAGCGGACAGGTACAGCGACAGGAACGACAAGCCCGCCGCAATCGACCATACCCAGGCGTGCATGCGGCGCACCGGGATGCCCAGCAGCAGCGCCCGGTCGATCGATTGGGCTCCCACGCGAATCGCGATGCCGATGTTCGTGAACCGCAGAACCGCCATCACGAAGGCGATCGCGAGCGGGGCGAGGATCCAGCTCAGCAGGTGCGCTCCGCGGAACGGCAACCCGCCCACGGTGATCGTCCAGTTGATCGGGAACACCGAACGGTCGAACGGTTCGATCACCGCCTGGCGATCCCAGAGCTCGGCGGGCAACCAGAGCGCCGCCAGGGCAAGGAGCTGCGCGACACCGATGGTCGCCACGGTGGCCACCAGTCGTGGAGCGGCGAAGAACCGACGCATCACCGCCAGTTCGGTGAGAGCTCCCACCACGAGTGCCGCCAGCAATCCACCCACCAGCGCCACGAGGTAGCTGATGCCGCTCAGCACCACCAGGTTCACCGCCAGCGCCCCTGGCAGCAGGCCGAGATCGGCCTGCGCGAAGTTGATCACCTTGTTGGTGCGGTGGATCAGGGTCAGCCCCGTTGCCATCAACGCCACCAACATCCCCTGGGTGACCCCGAGCAGGTACACCTGGGGCTCTGAGGTCGGCGGGATCCACACGAAGAGCCACTGGAGCGCGATCACCGCCATCGCGGGTCCCAGAACCCGCACCGCGCGCGGAGCAATCGTCAGCGGCCTCGGAGTGACAGGGGCGAAATGACCGTCGCGGTCCGCGGTCCCCACCTGTGATGTCGTGGGTGTGCCCACCCGCGGCAGTCTCTCACGTCCCGGATCAGAGGACCTCGATCCGACAACGGCTTCCGGGGGCGGCTGCGAGCTTGGCGTCCGCGGTCAGTAGGTCAACGCGCAGCTCCTCGGCCAGAACGACGTACGCCGCATCGTAGATCGTCAGGTTGTGGCGGAGCTCCCAACATCGATCGATGAGCCGAACGTGCCCAACTCGTTCCACGCGCAGGTCTCGCAGGTCTGCCATCGCCAGCCCGACGCGCTCGGGGTCCAGCGCTCCGCTGGCCGCGAGACGTCGCCAGGCGGAAAGGACCTCGACATCGATCAGGTGCGGAGCGCACAACCGCTCACCACGCAACCGGGCGCGCACGCGGTCGCCGTCGTCGCCGTCGTCAACCAGTGCTGTGACGACGACCGTCGCGTCAACGACGATCATCGTTGGTCGCGTTCGGCCCTAACCGATCGCACGGCCTCGCCGAGAGGAGCCTCACCTCCTGCGCGTGCACCGGCACGATCGAGCACCTCGTCCAGGGTCGGCGAGTTGGCATCCTCGGTGAGCCGAGCCAGCAGGTACTCCTGCAGTGACATCCCGGCGTCGGCAGCGCGACGACGCAGCGTCGCGTGCACGTCCCGGGGCACGTCCTTGACCTGGATACTGGGCATGGATCAAACGTACCATGTGGTGGCGCCATAATGGCGCCACCACATGGTACGCGGCGCCGGAGCAACGGTCAGCGGCTAGCGTGTGCGCCAGGGAAGGTTCGGGGGGTACCGACATGCGCAACGGTTCTGCTGATAGGGGATCCTCGATCCGGAGTCGGGGTCAGAGGACCCCGGTCTGGCTCGTCGTACTGGGCGGGTTGCTGTTGATCACCGCGTCGTGCACCGACGACGGCTCGATCGAAGTGGTCACCGACGACTCGGGCTTCGATGCCGTGGCACTTGCCGAACAGAACGCGTTCGGCAACGCAGCCGTCGACATGATGGTTCCCGGCAGCGCGATGAGACTGCAGGTCGAGTACTTCGAGCCCGTGAGGAAGGGAACCTGGACCGCACCGGATCACTGCTGGTTCTCCACCCGGGTGTCCGTGGACTCACTCGTGTCGCCCGGCTTCAACGGACCGACATCCGACGCGGACACCGCAGCGGGTGAGGGCGTGCTCGTCGGCTCGACCACCAGCTACCGCATCCCTGACATGCCGGCCGCAGAACCGTCGACCAATGGACCGATGGCCGAGCCCACCACAACCGCGAGATCTGCCGACACATCGGACGACTCCGCGGTTGCGACCACGGTTGCCCCGGCTCCGGGATCCGAGAGCGACGTCATCATCGACGACAACCCCAACGACGACATCGCTCCGTCCGTGCCCGGCGAAGAGATCGAGCCACCCACGGCCGACGAGTTCGTTTCGGTGCTCGTCGTCGTGTATGGCCACGATCAGGTGGCGGAGCTCACCAGTGAAGCACCCGGAGTGCTCGACGAAATGGCGAGGGCGGTCCAACCCCTCGATGGATGGAACCTGCTCGAGGTGGGCCTCGACCCGACCGAGGCGCCTACCGATGTGGTTCCGGTGTCGCTGCGCCGTGTCCACGCGGACGGTGCCGAGAGCACCGAGCACCTCGAGGTCCACCGCGACCGTGACGATCTCGAGTTGCTCACACCCCGGTGGGCCTTCGACATGTCCGCGGTCGACGATTCCTGCGAGGTGCCGAACGGGGATGCCGACAACACGCCCCTCGAATCACCAAGAGATCTGCTCGGCGCCCCGGTGGGTGACACACCGCTGCTACCCGATCCGGGCGAACAGCCCGCCGATCCCACCACCGCGTCGGACCTGGCCCTCGCCTCGATCCGCAAGGTCTACGACCTGGGCGACATCTACTCACTCGACAAGAAGGGCTACGTCGAGAACCCCGACGATTACCTGATCATGCGCGAGCAACTGCTCGCCAACGACGTCGTGGCCCCCTACATGTCAAATCTCGACCCGGTCTTCCGCAGCATCGTGTTCACCTCACCCACGGACGCGGCCGTGCTCTACCAGGTCGGCCCCACCTACCAGTGGGAGATCGGGCGCGTGCTGCTGATCGACGGCACCTGGCGGGTCGCGGCCGGGACCGTCTGTCGCGACCTGGCCGCGGCCGGTTACTTCTGTCCGAACGCCGAACCGGACCCTGCACCCGGTCCCCTCGGCTGA
>CAYVYG010000101.1:0-9358 GCA_964454385.1 uncultured Microthrixaceae bacterium | reverse complement strand
TCCCCTTCGTCGATCCGATCGTGGTCTCGGCGCGCGAGGGTCACGTCAACGGCTGCACAATGGTCGAGGCCGACCTCCTCGCGTCGTTCATCTCCCACGGCCCGACGGTCATCTCCGAGGGCGAGCTCCAGCTCCTGCGCCACCACCTGCCGGGGGTCATGACCGCGATCGAGCTCGACGGCGGACTGTGTTGAGCTTTCGCTGCGTCGAGCCGGTGTGTGCGGGAGTGACACCTCATCCCCCACTGAGCACTCCCCCCTGAGCAGGGGCCCCATCTAGTGCTCGGGCGCCCCCAGGTGGCATGGTGCAGCGATGTCGAGCGCAACCGAGATGACCCAACCGGCTTCGATGCCCGAACCTCCGGTGATGCCCGAGCCGCACGAGGTGCGATCGAGCGACGGGGTGGTGCTGGCCGCCTACGACCACACACCGGATCGACCCGCCGTGGGGCGCGACCTGTTGGTGTCACACGCCAACGGGTTCTGCGCCGCGGTCTTCGCTCCCCTGGTCGAAGCGATCGGTGATCGGCGCTGTGTCAGCTACGACGCCCGTGCCCACGGGCGCTCCACCCGTGGTGACGCGGACATGGCCTGGGAGGGTCACCGCGACGACGTGTTGGCGGTCAACGAGACACTGGGGCTCGACCGTCCCGTGGGTGTGGGCCACTCGATGGGCGGCGCCGCGCTGCTGCTCGCCGAGCAGCTGCGTCCGGGCACCTTCTCGGCGCTGTGGCTGTTCGAGCCGATCGTGTTCCCCGTCGAGTTCGCCGAGGTTGCCGAGAACTCGATGGAACAGGCGGCGCTTCGGCGTCGGCCCGACTTCCCGGGCCGCGAGGAGGCATTCGCGAACTTCGCAGGCAAGCCGCCGCTGTCCGAGCTGTGCCCGCGGTGTCTCGCGGCGTACGTCACCTACGGGTTCCATCCGACCGGCGAGCAGATCGGGACCACCGGCGTGGACACGGACGGTACCCGTGAAGGGGAATCAGGCCCGGACGGTGGTGCGACCGGCGGCATCACGCTCGCGTGCCGGCCCGAGGACGAAGCCGCGGGTTACCGGATGGGAGCCAGACACCACGCCTGGGACCACCTGGCGGAGATCGGTTGCCCGGTGGTGGTGCTGCGGGGTCGCGAGACCGATTTCAGCCCGGCATCGGTCGCTCCCCGGATCGCCGAGATCATCCCCGGGGGCCGGTTGGAGGCCCACGACGAGCTGGGGCACTTCGGACCCCTCGCGGATCCCGCGGCCATGGCGGAATCGGTTCTCGCCCTGCTGGCGGCCATCGAGGGGTGAACCGCTGAGCGCACGGCGCCACCGGTGAGTGCGATCACGACCGCCCGGTCACCGGTGGGTGTCACAGCGTGCGCCTGCGCCCGGTCACCGGTGGGTGTCACAGCGGGCACCTACGATTGACGACATGGGACTACCACTACCGAGCTCCCTGTCTCCCTCCAAGGTCTCGGCGTTCAAGAACTGTGCACTCTCGTTCCGGTTCTCCGCGATCGACCGGCTGCCCGAGCCACCGTCGGAATCCGCGATGAAGGGCACGACCGTGCACCGTGCTCTGGAGCTGCTGTTGGCGGAGCCCGCGCCCGAGCGCACACCGCAGCGGGCATCGGTGCACCTCTCGGCGGCGCTCGAGGAGATGCGAGCGGGTCCGCAGTGGAGCGAACTGGCGCTCGATGACGAGGCGGCCGGGCGCTTCACCGCGGACGTCGAGGAGATGACCGGGCGCTACTTCGCCCTCGAGGATCCACGCCGTGTGCAACCCGAGGGCCTCGAGTTGATGCTCTCCGCGGAGATCTCGGGGGTGACCGTGCGCGGCATCATCGACCGGTTGGAACGGGCACCCGACGGTTCCCTGGTGATCACCGACTACAAGACCGGTCGCGCGCCGGGTGCTGCACAGGAGCAGTCCCGCCTCGGTGGGGTCCACTTCTATGCCTTCCTGTGCCATGAGCACTACGGCGAGCTGCCTTCGCGGATCCAGCTGATGTACCTCGGCCCGGAACCCCAGATCATCTCCACCACCCCCACCGAGCAATCCGTGCGGGGCCTGCGCAACCGCGTGGGTGCCATCTGGTCCGCGGTCGAACGTGCCTGCGAGCACGACGACTTCCGGCCCAAGCCATCGGCGCTGTGCAACTGGTGCGCGTTCAAGCAGTACTGCCCGGCCTTCGGGGGCGATCCGAACGAGGCCCGCGAGGTGGCGGTGGCACTCGAACGCGAGCGCCAGCTCGAACGCTCCGGTGAAAGGGATCCCGAACAGGGCACCACAAGCCCACCGGTGGTGGCCGAGACCGCATCAACGGCCGGCTCACGCTGAGGCGACAGAGCTCCACCGACCATGGGAACTCCACCGAGCTCGAGGACTCCACCGGGCTCGGGAACTCCACCGACCATTGAGATCCGGCATCGGTTGCCTCTGGAGCGCACCGATGCGCGACTCGCGGATCTGATCGGGCTCGCACGCGGCAACGCTGTGCTCGACAGAGTGGCCTACGGCCTGTCCGAGGTCGCGAACCACTCGCTGTTGTGGCACGGCATCAACCTCGTCGACCTCACGCTCTCGGCGACACGGGGCGACCGCACCCGTTGCCGGCGGGCACTGCGCCGCAGCGTCATCCAGGGAGTCGAACAGGCCCTGGTGAACGGACCGCTCAAGGCGACCGTGAAGCGGCAGCGCCCTGTCGGGGAGCTCCACCACCCGCACCGCCTGCGCGTGCCTGTCACAAGCAGCTTCCCGAGCGGGCACGCGACCGCTGGCGCGTGCGCAGCCGAGCTGTTGGGCACGGACCTCGGGCACCGTCGCGCCTGGTGGGCGTTGGCGGCGGTCATCGGGTGGAGCCGCATCCACGTCGGGGTCCACCACCCCAGCGACGTCCTCGCGGGATGGCTGTTCGGAGCCGCCGCGGCACGCGCGTCGCGGGTGCTGTGGCCACCCGCCCGCTGCGAGGCGACCGGCTTCCATGGCGCGGCGACGCCACAGCCACCGCGCGACGAGCACTAGCCTCTCGATATGGCCGAGCCGTCGGGTTCATCCATGCAGTTCATGAGCGACTTCGAGGCGCTCATGTGGACCATGGAGAAGAGCCCGGCGCTGTCGAACACCTTCGCGAACGTGACCATCCTCGATCGGCCGCCCGACCGTGATCGCTTCATCGCGAAGATGACCCGGGCGGCGATCAAGGTGCCGAAGCTGCACCAACGCCCGGTGGAACCGGCGGGGGCCCTGTCCAATCCGGCGTGGGCCGACGACCCCGACTTCGACCTGCACCACCACCTCCGCTGGGTACACCTGGGCGGTGACGCGACCAGGCGCGACCTCTACGACTACGTGGCCACCCTGGTCGTGCAGCCCTTCGATCGGGAACGCCCCTTGTGGGACTTCACGGTGATAGAGGGCCTCGAGGCGGGTGCTGCGGCGATGCTCCAGCGGATGCACCACACGATCACCGACGGCGAGGGCGGGATCCGGCTTTCCGTCGCGTTCCTCGACATGGACCGCGAACCCGAACCACCCGAGGTCGGAACCGGCCGCCACCGAGCCTCGACCGGCGAGGGGGGCACAAGGGCCGACCCCGGGTCCGGAACCGCAGGCTCACATGGCTCGACCGACGGCGGGCCCGGTGAGCTCCACGGAGATCCACGGGGAACCGACGACGAGGCGGCGTCGGGCGCGGCTGACTTCGTGGCGGCGCTGAGCGACTCCCTGCGCCAACGCGGCGCTCAGATCGTGGACGCGATCGGGGCTGCCGGTTCGTTGATCGCCCATCCATCCGACATGGCCGAGATGACCCGCTCCGCGCAACGCCAGGTGCAGGTGCTCGGACGTTGCTCACCGCTGTGGACCAACCGGAGCCTGAACCGCTGGTTCGGCACGACATCGTTGCGACTCGACGAGGTGAAGGACGCGGCCCACGAGCTGGGTGGGACGGTCAACGACTTCTTCGTGACCGGAGCGACCACCGCCGCCGGCGCCTACCACCGGGCCGAGGGTGAACCCGTCGAGGAGCTGCGCATCTCGATGCCGATCAGCCTTCGGGGGTCCGACCCGGGCGCACCGAAGGGCAACCCGATGGCGGGCGGAAACGCGTTCTCGTTGAGCCAGGTGCTCGTGCCGACGACCGAGATGACCGCCGCCGAGAGGTTCGCCGAGGTGCACGAGCGTCTGTCCACCACGCGGTCCGAGCGGGCCCTGGGGGCACTCGATGGGGCCGCTGCGGTGATCAACCTGTTGCCCACAGCAGCGTTGCTGGCGGCCGGCGAACGGATCACCTCGGGAATCGATTTCGTGTGCAGCAACGTGAGGGCGGCGCCGTTCGAGCTCTACATGGGTGGCGCCCTGGTGGAGGCCAACTACCCCGTCGGCCCACTGGCGGGCACAGCGTTCAACCTCACCACGATGTCGTACCGGGGCACCCTCTGGCTGGGCCTGCACGTCGACAGCGGAGCGGTCGAAGTACCCGAGATGCTGCTCGCGCAGCTGGAGGACGCCTACCGGGAGCTCTTCGCAGCGGCCCGCTGAAATCCTGTCGGTCGGGGCCTGGAAGCAACCCTGTTGGTCGGGGCCATCTCACGCAGGGGCCCTCTCAGCCACGCAGGGGCCCTCTCAACCTCTCAGCCTCAACCTCTCAGCAGGGCCGGATCTCAGCAGGGCCGGATCCCTCAGTTCGCCGAGACCTCGGGGTCGAGACGCGACAGCACCCCGCGCACGTCGAGGAGCAGATCGGCCACCTCGGAGGTCGACACGAGCTGACGCTCGGAGATCTCCCCCAGGCCACGGTCGATCAGCGACATGGCCTGACTGATCGAATCATCGTTGTCTGATTCCAGATCCTGAACCTCGGTCATCGCCTTGCTCCCTGTTCCGGGTCTCGCGTTCTCGGTCCGACGTCTAACGGACCGAACAGAGGATACATCCTCGCAGCGACGATGGGCGGTCGCATCCACGCGAAACGCCCGCGGCGGACGACCGCACTCGACCGGCTCGACCGTGTGCTGTCGAGAGGTGTCGCGGCGGGCGGTAGCGTCGGAACCATGACCGCGCCGCCGCCCACAACGGAACCGACGAACCACCAGGAGCCGACAGGGGTGACCTTCGCGAGCTTCCAAGCGATGGGGATCGACACCGCTCTGGCGATCGCACGCCAGGCACGCGACAGCGGATATGCCTCCTACTGGACCGCTGAGACGACCGGGCCTGAGGCCTTCGCCACGCTCGGCGCGGTAGGGGCCTCGGTGGGCGGGATGGCACTCGGCACCGGGGTGCTGGCAGTGCAGCTCCGCACCCCGATGCTCGCGGCCATGGGTGCCGCGACCCTGCAGTCGATCGTCGGCGACCACGACGTGCTGCTCGGGGTCGGCATCTCCTCGCCGGTGGTGGTGGGCAGGTGGCACGGCGCAAACTACGGCGGTTCCCCGGTCGCCCAGATGCGCGAGTACCTGGAGCTGACCCGAGGGTGCCTCGAGGGCGAGGTGGTCAGCCACGACGGTGAGCTCTACTCCACCGACCGGTTCCGCCTCGGTGTGCGCTTCGCCGACGAGCGACGTCCGAAGCTCGTGCTCGGAGCGCTCAACGAGCGCATGCTGGGACTGGCAGGTGAGATGGCCGACGGCGTGCTGTTGAACTACCTGCCCGCGTCGGCGGTGCCGTGGTGTGTGGAGCAGGTGCGCGCCGGCGAGGCGACCGCCGGACGGGCCCCGCGGAGCTGCACGATCTACGCGTACGTGCACGTGGGCGTGTGCGATCCCGGTCCCGCCGCAGAACCCGCGCGCAAGGACCTCTTCTCCTACGCGGTGGTGCCTGCGTACGCCCGTGCGTTCGCCCGCGCCGGCTTCGAACGGGAGGTCGAGATGATCAACGCAGCCCACGCACGCCGCGACCGCACAGCCGCGGTCGCGGCGGTCTCCGAGGAGATGGTCTCCACGATCGACATCTGCGGCGACGAGCAACACGTCGCGCGCTCGGTCGCGGCATACCGCGATGCCGGGGTGGATCACCCCGTGGTCATGCCGCTTCCATGGAGCGCGGACCGGGTCGCGAGCCTCGCGGCGACCATCGACGCAGCACGTCCGGGAGCGCCGTCGTGAGCGCCCCGGGTGCCGACCCGGCAGCCTCGCAGCCCATATTCGACCCGCTCGGGTCGATCGCGGTCGTGACGGGAGCGGCCGGAGGCATCGGCGCTGCACTCGTTCGTGCGCTCGCAGCGGGGGGAGCATCGGTGGTGGTGGCGACCGACATCGACGGCGACCACATGGTCCGGGTGGCGGAGGTCCTCGACGCCGAGACCGAGACGACCACGATCATCGGGCGCGCTCTCGACGTGGCCGACCGGACCGCGACCGAAGCGCTCGTCGAGGAGATCGAGACCGATCACGGCCCGGTCGACCTCTGGTGCGCGAACGCCGGTGTCGGAACCGCCTCCGGGGTCGACGCGGATCCGGGGTTGTGGCAGCGCACCTGGGAGGTCAACGTGCTTGGACACGTCAACGCGGCCTCGGTGCTGGTCGACCGGTGGCGCTCCCGCGGCGGCGGACACCTGCTCGTCACCGCGTCTGCGGCGGGGCTTCTGACCAATCTCGGCGACGCTCCCTACACGGTCACCAAGCACGCCGCGGTGGCGTTCGCGGAGTGGGTCGCCATCACCCACGGCCACGAGGGCATCGGGGTCAGCTGCCTGTGCCCCCAGGGGGTTCGCACCCCGATGGTCTTCGGGGACGCGGCCGACGAGTTCGCCGCCCTGCGAGCCGCACGGGACGCCCCAGGCGACCGGGCGGCGACCGGTGGCGGTGAGGACCTCGACCACGACGAGGTGCTGGCGCTGCAGGTGGTGCGTGAACAGGGCATCATCGAGCCCGCCGATGCCGCCCGGAGCGCGCTCGAAGCGCTGGTGCACGGCCGGTTCCTGGCCCTGCCGCACCCCGAGGTCGCGAGGTACGAGGCCAACCGCGCGGCGGACCACGACCGCTGGATCAAGGGCATGCGAAAGCTCCAGGCGCTCCTCGACGGGCGCACCCTCTGATCGGACGACAGGACATCCCGAGGGGAAAGGGTGTCGCTTCACCCGCTGGGTGGGCGCCCGGTGGGTGGACGCCCGGTGGGTGAGCGCCGGTCGGTCCCGGTCAGGGTCCGCGGGACAACGACGGCTCCCAGCGCCTAGCTTGTCGCCACATCGGACGGTTCAGCCGATCCGGTGACCGACGGCCGACACCGACGGCCGCTCGCAACCACAGGGGGGTGGTCCGATGGACCCGACCGACATCAAGGTCCGACTCGATGACTCCGACGAGTACATGCATCCGGGACCGGAGCCGACCTTCAACGAGTCGATGTACTTCAACGTCTATGACCCGGACTCACGGATCGGCGGGTTCGTGCGGATCGGCAACCGCCCGAACGAGGGTCACGCCGAGATGACGGTGTGCATCTACCTGCCCGACGGCCGGGTCGCGTTCATCTTCTCGCGACCCGAGATCACCGACAACGAGCGATTCGATGCCGCGGGTGCCGCCTTCGAGGTGCACAAGCCCTTCGAATCGCTCTCCGTCGAGTACTCGGGCAAGGTCGTCATGTTGGACGAGCCGCTCGACATGGCAGATCCCCGGCGTGCCTTCACCGAGAACCCCTACGAGCACGCAACCGTGTCGCTCGACTACCGGGGCGCATCGCTGCCTTGGGGCGGCGAGCCCCAAGGGGTGAGCGAGCGCTCGGGTGAGGAGTTCGCGAAGGGCCACTACGAACAGCTGATGACCGCCACGGGCACGATCGCGGTCGGTGACCTCGAGCTCCCCGTCGACGGACGCGGCCTGCGGGACCACTCCTGGGGTCCGCGGACCTGGCAGGCACCGTGGTACTACAGGTGGCTGACGGTCAACATGCGCGACGGCACCGGGATGATGCTCTCGCGCGTCGCACGCAAGGACTCCGAGGGCGTCCGCTCCGGGTTCGTGTGGACCGGTGAGGACCTGTTCACCGTGCGCTCGATGTCGCTCGGGACACTCTGGGAGGGCGACGACCGCTACCACCGTGAGGTTCACGCCACCTTCAGCGTCGAGGATGGCGAAGGCCGCACGATGGAACGCGAGCTGACGGGCGAGGTGATGAACCTGATCCCGCTTCGCAACCGCCGCGACGGACGCACCACGAGGATCTCCGAGGGTCTCACCCGATGGACGCTCTCCGCGCCTCTGGGACCTGGCGGCAGCGATGCCCCGACCACGTCGGGGTCCGGTGAGGACGGGACCGACCCGGCTCTAGAGGGCTTCGGATGGTCCGAGTACCTGGATCAGATCGTCGACGGGGCTCCGGTCGGCATCCGCGAGTGATCCTCAGGTAACCAGTTCGGCCACTTGACGGGCTATCTCGAGCTCCTCGTCGGTGGGAACCACCAACACGGACACCTGCGCACCCGGGGGCGAGATGACCGCCTCGGTCCCGTCGGCCGCTTCGTTGAGCGCGACATCGATGCTCAGACCGAGGAACCCGAGGCCTTCGAGCGCGCCCGCACGCACGACCGCGTCGTGCTCGCCGACCCCGGCGGTGAACGCGAGTGCGTCGAGCCCGCCGAGCACCGCCACGTAGGCCCCGATGTACTTGCGGAGCCTGTGGAGGTAGACCTCGAGAGCCGCCCTTGCGGCAGCGTCACCTGCGGCCACGCTTCGGTGCAGGTCGCGCATGTCGCGGTGGCCGCTCAGCCCGAGCACCCCGCTGCGGTGGTTCAACAGCTCGTCGACCTCCTCGGTCGACATCCCGGCGTGGGACTGCAGGTATGTGGGTATCGCCGGGTCGATGTCGCCGCAGCGCGTCCCCATCACGAGTCCCTCGAGCGGTGTCATGCCCATCGAGGTCTCGACCGGCCGGCCATCCAGGACCGCGGCGGCCGACGCACCGTTGCCGAGGTGCAAAACGATCAGGCGTCGCGAGCCCGCAGCACCGAGGAGCCCGCGGACCCTGGCGGTCACGTACCGGTGCGATGTGCCGTGGGCGCCGTAGCGGCGCAGATCGTGACGCGCGGCGGTCGCGCGGTCGATCGCGTAGGTCGCAGCTGCGGGCGGGAGCTCCGCGAAGAACGCGGTGTCGAACACCGCCACGTGGGGAACCTCGGTGAACGCGCGGCGCGCCACCTCTATGCCGATGAGGTTGGCGGGGTTGTGCAAAGGGGCGAGCGGTGCGCAGGACTCGATGCGACTGCACACGTCATCGTCGATGACCACCGCCGCCGTGTAGGCATCACCGGCGGTCACGACCCGATGGCCGACCGCCAACAGGCGATCGAGTGAGGGGCCGTGGTCCACGAACGCGTCGAGCATCGCCTCGATGGCGCCGCGGTGGTCGGCCACATCGGCCTCGGTCAAGACC
>CAYVYG010000100.1:0-9358 GCA_964454385.1 uncultured Microthrixaceae bacterium | reverse complement strand
GACGGGGATCGTGACGCGACACGCCCGGGTTGCCGGACCGAATCCGAACCGACCGTAGATGGTCGCTTCGGACGCGTACAGCGCCATCGCCACGTGCCCACGCGATCCTGCGTCCTCGAACATCCGCGTGACGAGCGCCCGAAGTGCCCCGTGTCCGCGGTACCCCGGCAGCACTCCCACGTCCCCTATGCCCGACACCCGCACCGACATCGCGCCCGGCGTGCTGAGGTCCATGTCGTAGACCCGCGCGGTGGCGCACGGCACTCCCTCGACGTCGGCCAGGTAGGTGGTGGTCGGCCGCCGCCACGACAGCGAGCTCTTCAGGTTCCCGCTCGCAGCCGGGGTTCGCGCGACCGGCAACGCGAACGCGCTCAGGTCGATCCTTGCTGCCTCGAGGAGCTCTTCGTCGTCAGCGGCAATCCGCACCGAAACCGTCATGGGCACCGACAGTACGCCCCGGCGCGGGCGGGGCGACGCCCTCGGACCACCACCCTGCCGGTCCACCGCCCTATCGCATCACCGCCCAATCGCATCACCGCCCTGTGTGATCACCGCCCTGCGTGATCACCGACCTGTGTCGCAGCGCGGCTCACCCGGGTAGGCAGTTGTCCTTCACCCATTCCCCAAGCGCGTCGTTGGCGGCCTGGGTGTCCTTGCCCGCGAGGAGTGCCGCGGCACGCCCCTCGGCGTCCGAGGCCCGGATGTCGATGTCGGCCAGACCGCCCCAGACTCCCTGGAGGGTCGACAACGGCGCCTCCAGCTCCGGAGGCCCGATGCTCAACATGTGGCCGAACAGCTTGTCGAGGGCTGCGAACAGGGCACTGAACCCCGACGGGTTGGACGCGAGACCCGCCAGGTTGATGTCGGCCGCGGCGATGTCAGCCATCGCCTGTCCGGTCAACAGGGTGCACAGATCGGTCTCCTCGGTGAGCATCTCGATGCGGCGGATGAGGTCGTTGGCGTCCACCGAACCAGAGAACGGATCGCCGTCGCCACCACCGCGGTTGCGCGGTGAGCCGTCGGGCGCGGTCGGCAGGGGTCCGCCGTCGTCAGCCGGAGTGACGAGCTCCTTGGTGCCGCTGCCACCACAGCCCACAGCGAGCAGCGATACGACGACGAACGTCACCACCACGGATCGTCTCGACTGATTGGTCATGGGAGGGCTTTCGGGTCGTGCAACGGTCAGCCGGCGGGCGGCACGTGGACGCAGAGCCCACCAGCGACCCCAATTCTACGGGCGGGCACCCGGATCCAACAGTCGGACGGGATCATCCACCCACTGCGTTGAACAGCGTGACCGACCCCGTGACCGCAAGCAGCGTCAGCACGAGCCTACGGAAGCGGTCCTCGGAGACCCGGTGGTGGACACGGTCACCCACCAACAGCCCCAGCGGCAGGGCCGGCAACGCCACCAGCGCGGCTACGAGGACCCCGCGGTCGTAGCGCCCGGCGAGCCCGAACAACACGAGCGCCACCGCACCTGCGATCGCGAACACGGTGACCGCGCTGGAACGGAACACCGCCTTGTCGAGTCCCCTGCCGGCCAGCAGCACCACGACGGGCGGTCCACCGATGCCGATCGAGGTATTGAACGTGCCCGATGTGAAACCCGCCGCCAGGTCGATGAGGGGGCTGGTCGAGCCGATGCGCACGCCCGAGGCCAGCGACAACACCGCCACGAGCACTGCGACCGCGATCATCACCTCGAGGGGACGCTCCGCCAGGCGCGTCAACACCACGACGCCCACCGGCATGCCGACCAGCGAACCGGCCAGCAGCCGCGACACCACCGGGCGGTCGACATCACCCCGGTTCCGCCACATGATCGTGGAGTTCGACGCCAGACCGACGATGGAGGACACCACGACCGCGTCCTTGGGGCCCACCGCGATCGTCATCAGAGGCACGCTCATCAGCGCGAACCCGAAGCCCGACAGTGCGTTCAGCACCGCGCCGGCGAAGACCGCTGCTGCAACGAGCACCAGCGCGCCCACTGGCGGCATCTACCGGCTCAACCCCTGCGGTCGTTCAACAGCGCGGTGACCGCCCTGCCGTCGGCCTGGCCCCTGGTGGCCTTCATCACCTGACCGACGAAGAACCCGGTGATCCTGGCATCACCGTCGCAGAAACGCTGCCATTCATCCGGGTTGGCTTCGATCAGGCCATCCACGATCCCCTCGAGCTCGGAGCTGTCCATGGCCTCGAAGTTGTGTTTCGCCGCGATCTCCCTGGGTCCGCCTCCGGTGTCGACCATCTCGGCGAGCACGGTCTTGGCCTGGGTGGCGGTCAGCTCGCCGGCGGTCTCCATGCTCACGAGCTGGGCGAAGGACTGCGGATCCAGCTCACCGGCGCGCTCCGAAGCGAGGTTGTGCTCGGCGTGGGTGAGGGTGCGCGCAGGATCCGCACCGGAGCGGATGGCATCCAGGCACAACTCGTCGAGGCCGCGTTCAACCACCAGCGCGGTCGCCTCGAGTGACGTACCGGCTGCCTCGGCCAGGCGGTGGCGCCGTTGTGCGGGGAGCAGCGGCAAAGCAGCGCGCACCGATTCGATCCACTGCGGGGAGGGATCGAGCTCGACCAGATCGGGTTCGGGGAAGTACCGGTAGTCGTCGGCCTCCTCCTTGGAGCGCAGCTTGTGGGTCCGCCCGTCGTCCTCGTTCCAGTGCCGGGTCTGCTGTTCGACCACGCCACCGCCCTCGATCAACTCGATCTGCCGGGCGGCCTCGTAGTCGATCGCGCGTCCGAGGCTGCGCAGCGAGTTGACGTTCTTGATCTCGCAGCGGGTCCCGAGCGTTGTGTCGCCGTGCGGGCGCACCGACACGTTGCAGTCGACCCGCAGCGATCCCTCCTCCATCTTGCCGTCCGACGCCCCGACCGCCACCAGGATCGCGCGCAGCTCGGTCACATACGCCCTGGCCTCCTCGGCGTTGCGGATGTCGGGGCGACCGACGATCTCGAGCAGCGGTACCCCGGCGCGGTTGTAGTCGATCGTCGAGTAACCGGCCTCGTGGATCCGGCCACCACCGCCGACGTGGGTCGACTTGCCGGTGTCCTCCTCGAGGTGGGCGCGTTCGATGCCGATCACCTTCCCCGAGGGGAGCTCCAGGGACCCGTCGACGTTGATCGGACGGTCGTACTGGGAGATCTGGTAGTCCTTGGGAAGGTCAGGGTAGAAGTAGTTCTTGCGCGCGAAGGTCGACGGCTGCACACTGCAGCCCAGCGCCAGGCCGACCCGCATCGCGAGCTCCACGGCCGTCTCGTTGAGCACCGGGAGCGAGCCTGGCAGACCCAGCGTGAACGGATCGATGTTGGTGTTGGGCTCACCACCGAACGCGTTCGGCGCGGCGGAGAACATCTTGGTCCGGGTGGCGAGCTCAGCGTGGACCTCGAGGCCGACCACGACCTCCCAGCTACCGGTGTTCATGGTCCGACCTCCTCGAGCACCCGGGCGGTCGAGAACATCGCCACCTCACCGAGGGCCGGCGCCAGCACCTGCACCCCGACCGGTAGCCCGTCGTCGCCTGCGCCGAAGGGCACCGACATCGCAGGATGCCCCGCGAGGTTCGACGGGATCGTGCACACGTCGTTGAAGTACATCGCGAGAGGGTCAGCGGTCAGGTCCCCCAGGCCGAACGCAGTTGTCGGTGAAGTCGGCGACAACAACACGTCGAAGCGTTCGTAGGCAGCGGCGAAGTCCTCGCGGATCAGCGTGCGCACCTTGAGGGCCTTGCCGTAGAACGCGTCGTAGTAGCCCGCGGACAGTGCGTAGGTGCCCAACATGATCCGGCGCTTCACCTCGTCGCCGAAGCCGGCGGTACGGGTCGCCTCCATCATCTCGGCGGTGGTCGCGCCGTCCACCCGCACGCCGTAGCGAACCCCGTCGTAGCGGGCGAGGTTCGACGACGCCTCCGCCGGTGCGACCAGGTAGTAGGCGGTCAACCCGTAGATGGCCGCCGGCACCGAGACCTCCTCCACGATCGCCCCAGCCCGTTCGAGTGCGGCGGCCGCCTCCCGGGTGCGAGCGACCACGTCGGGCGAGATCCCCTCTCCGAGCATCTCGGTGATCAACCCGACCCGCCGGCCCTCCACGCCGTCGTCGAGGTGCGCCGAGATCTCCGGGACCTCCTCGGGAAGCGACGTGGAGTCCGCGGGATCGTGACCGGCGACCACCTCCAACGCGAGAGCCGCATCCTCGACGGTGTTCGCGAACGGGCCAACCTGGTCGAGCGAGCTAGCGAACGCGATCAGGCCGAACCGTGACACGAGCCCGTAGGTCGGCTTGACCCCGACCACCCCGCACAGCGCAGCCGGTTGGCGGATCGAACCGCCGGTGTCGGATCCGAGGGCCAGGGGTGCGAACCCCGCGGCCACGGCAGCGGCGGATCCGCCCGAGGAGCCCCCCGGCACACGGTCGGTGTCATGGGGGTTGCGGGTGGGTCCGTTGGCCGAGTTCTCGGTGGAGGAACCCATCGCGAACTCGTCCATGTTGGTCTTGGCGACCACGACCGCTCCGGCCGACGCGAGCCGCTGCACAACCGTCGCGTCGTATGGCGGCCGCCAGCCGGCGAGGATCGCGGACGAACACGTCGTCTCGACACCACGGGTGCACAGGTTGTCCTTCAGCGCGATCGGCACCCCTGCGAGTGGCCCCGGATCCCCGCCGGCGGCGACCTCCGCGTCGATCTCCGATGCGCGGGCCCGCGCCAGGTCCCCGGTCAACAGGTTGAAGGCGTGGATCTCGCCCTCACGCTGCTCGATCCGCTCGAGGTGTTCCTCGAGCACATCGAGCGCGCTCACTCCGCCCGAGCGAACGCCGTTCGCTATCTCCGATGCGGTGCGGGGCGCGCTCAAGAGTCACCGCCGATCGCCGGTGGAACCACGAACTGGTGATCCTCGGCGCGTGGCGCCATCGCGAGCACCTCGTCACGGTCGAGGGTCGGTCCCGGTTCGTCGGCGCGCATGACGTTGCGCAGCGGTATGGGTCCCGCCATCGGTTCGACATCGCTCAGGTCCAGCGCCTCGATGTCTGCCGCGTGGTCGAGGATGTCAGCGAGCTGACCGGTGAACATCTCAAGCTCTGCGTCGCTCAGCTCCAGGCGTGCGAGCGCGGCGACCTTCGCGACGTCCTCACGCGATATCGACCCGGAGCGCTCGCCGGTGGGTGACTCGTTCATGCCCCGGGAGCGTACCGCCCCGCGCCGCGGCACCTGAAGGGCCCGCCTCAGCGCGCATGGCGGGCGATGAACTCGACAGACCGCTCGATGATGAGGTCCGCGTCGTAGTCCTTGGTGGCGACGTGGTAACTCCGCTGCAGCCTCACCCGCTCTACCGGCCCCGACACAGCCGCCGCCAGGTGATCGGAGTCGGCCGGCGGCACCACGTGGTCCTGGACGCTGTTGAACAACAAGAGGGGCTGCGTGATCATTCGTAGTCGGGCAGCCAGGTCGTCGGCCGCGTCCAACAGCGACAACAGCGGCTCGATCGGGGTGTCGGCGTAGGCCGACTCGACCGCTTCGGGATCCGCTATGTCGGACCCGTCGCCCGGTATCACTCTCACACCAGAATCCAGCAGCGCTTCGATCACCCCGCGACGCTCTGCGTTGGACTCGATCGGCGGGTTGATGCAGATCAACCCTGCGATCGAGCTGTGACGGGTGGCCAGCCAGCATGCGAGTGAGCCGCCCATCGACAGACCGGCCACGAACTGCACCTCTGATCGTCCGGCGAGATCCTCGAGCGCCGCTTCGGCGTCGGCTGCCCACGCGGGCCAGCCGGTGGTCATCAGATCTGCGATGTCGGTGCCGTGGCCGGTGAGGCGCGGCAGCTCGACCGCGTGGCCCTGCGCCGCGAAGGCCTCGGCGAGGGGTCGCACCGACGACGGGTTCGCGGTGAAGCCGTGTAGCACCAGCACCCCGATCGGTCCCCCGTCGGTGCGGAACGCCTCGGCGCCCGGCATCACCTCGGCCATCTTCACCCCCGTGGTCATCGATCGGCTCCGCCCCGCCGAATGGTCCCTCCGGGCCGATCGCACCCGGACCGGTCGATGCTACGGCGGAGGAGCCGGGCGTGCCCGCCACTCGGGCCCGGTGGCACTTCGGCCGCGCATTTGTCCTTGACCGACCGGTCAAGATGACTATCTTGTTGCTGCCGCAGGATCAGCGGCACCTGCGGACGAACGCAGGGACAGCACCGACAAGGGGGCCACATGGCCAAGTACAAGTTCCTGACCGAAGAATGGGTGGAGGCGGCGCACAAGATCCGTGAGGATCTGAGCGCCGAGGAGGCAGGTACACCCCACAAGGTCAAGATGAACCAGGTGATAACCGAAGTGCCCTTCGGCGACGGGACCGTGAACGCCCACATGGACAGCTCCAGTGGCGAGATGGACATGGGCCTGGGCCACATCGATGATCCCGAGCTCACCGTGACCCTCGACTACGAGACCGCCAAGGCGATCCTCGTGGACGGCAACCCACAGGCGGGAATGCAGGCGTTCATGGCCGGCAAGATCAAGGTCGAGGGCGACATGACCAAGCTCATGGCGATGCAGCAGCCACCGGCCGACCCGGAAGCCGCGGCGACCGCGCAGAAGGTCGCGAAGGCGATCCAGGACATCACCGAGGACTGACATCACCTGGCACTGACATCACCTGGCACTGACATCACCTGGCACTGACATCACCGGGGACTGGAGCCCGATCCCCGCCGGAACGTCCGGAGCCGACCGGGCGGTCCGGCGGGGATCTGCTCGAGGGGTCCGGTGCTTGGAGCGCTCCGGTGCTCAGGGGGCTGCGCCGGCGCCGGAACGCTCGCCACGGTCGACCATCCACGCTGCGATGACGGTGCCCACGAGCGCCATCGCGGTTCCGAGCCAGAACGCGTTGCGGTAGGAACCCGCGAGGCCCGCGCTGCTGACCGTGGCCACCTGAATCGCCTCGAGGCCGTTCATGCCCACCGTGGTGCCGACCTGCGCCACCAGCTGCTGGGTGGCACCGGCGATGCCCAGGTCCTCGTCGCCCACCGAGTTGGCGACCGCGGAGGCGATCCGGGGTTGGGCCGCACCCACGCCGAAACCCGACAGGGTCAGTGCCACGACCACCGTCGCGGTCGCTGGATCGTCAGCAACGAGGGCGAACACACCCAACGAACCGGCCAGTGACAACAACCCGGCCATCACCGTGGTGCGCGCTTTCACGCGATATGACAGGAAACCCGCGATCGGCCCCGCGATCGCGAAGGTGAGGGGCCTCGGGACCATCATCAGCGCGATCGCGTCCTCCTGCAGGCCCCGCACCTCGGCGAGCATCTTCGGGGTGAGGATGAACCCGCCCATGTAGCCGAACTGCACGAAGAAGGACACCACGACCGGCACCGCGAAGCCCCGCCGGCGGAACCAGTGCAACGGGATGAGCGGGTGCTCGACGCGTCGTTCGATCGCCACGAACCACCACATCCCCAGCGGGAAGACCACGAGACCACCCAGGACCCAGGGGTTCGCGAGCCCCCACACCGACGAGCGGTCGATCGCCAACAACAGACCCGCCAGGCTCACCACCAACGCGACCTGGCCCATCACGTCGAAGTGCACACCGTGGTGGCGACGGGTCTCGGGCAACAGCACCAGCGCTGCGAACGCCGCGACCAGCAACAACGGGGTCTGGAACCAGAAGATCGCGCGCCAGCCCACGGCCTCCACCAACGGCCCCCCGATGACGAGCCCGAGCACCGGTCCCCCGGCCATCACCAGCGACCAGAACCCGAGCGCCTTGGAACGTTCCTCGCGCGGGAACAGCTGATTGACGATCGCGAGCGAGCTCGGACCGGTGGCCGCTCCGACCGTCGCGCCGATCACACGGAACGCGATGAGCGAACCCCCGGACCAGGCGAGCGCTGCGAGCACGGAGAACACCGCTCCGCCGAACACACCGATGAGGTAGACCCGGCGATGCCCGTGCAGGTCGCCCAGCTTGCCGGCCGTTGTGCCGGTCAGCCCGAGCGCGATCGTCGGCCCGGAGATCAGCCAGACCAACGTCGCTGCGTTCGTACCGAGATCCTCAGCGATAGCGGGCCTGCTGACAGCGAGGATCGTGATCGAACTGGCGATCGACAGGACGCCGAGCAGCACGGTGGAGGTGACGAGCCAACGCCACCAGCCCGAGCCCGAGCCGGGCTCGCCCGCTGCCAGCTCGCGGCGCGGCGCCCCGGCGGCAGCGCCCGGACGGGAAAGTCCGAACCGGCCGCGCCGCAGCACCAACGACCACGGCAGCACCGCCTCCTCGTCGACACCGGGACCCTCGATCGCGACCGCTGTCGCCGGATCGGGAGATGGATCTCCCGCGGCACGCTCACCGGAGTGATCCGGAGGTCGGCCGGCGCCGGGCTCATCGCCATCGGGCACCGGGTCGTCCTGGGTTCGATCCATCGACGGTGACACTAGGACCTGCCCGCCGGGGCGCCGGGCACCGATCAACGGAGCACCGGGGTTCGGGGCCGGCGGGAACACGTATCAGCAGCGACACGGTTCGGCAGCGACACGCCCGACGTGGTCCGCAGCTTCCGTTGGGGTGGCCGCCACCTGCGGCGGCTGGGGAACACCACGGACAGCTGACCACCCCAACGGCAGCTACGGACACCCCTAAGCTAGATGCGGCCGCTGGTCTCCGCGCGGATATTCAGCCGGATCGGGTGAAGACACGCACCGCGGCGCCCGGGAGCCGCGACTCGCCCGCCGGAGGATCGGTCGCGAGCACCGCACCGGAGGGAGAGCCCTCGATTCCCGAGACTCTGAAGCCGGCCTCCTCGAGCGCGGCGGCTGCTTCGGTGCCCGTCCTGCCGGTAAGGTCGGGAACCACGATCGGTTCGGGCCCGGCGGACACGACGAGGGCGACCACCGAGTCGCGTGGCAGTTCGGTTCCGGGTTCGGAGTCGGAACTGATCACCACACCCTGTTCGACGGTGGAGCTGTACTGCTCTGAGGAGCTCACCCCGAGTTGGACCGCTTCGAGGGCAGCCCGGGCGTCGTCGAGGGGAACGCCCACGATCCCGTCGGGAACCACCCGCGGGGCCGGACCGTCGGAAACCATGTAGTCGATGCTGGTTCCTCTGGGCACCCGTCCCGGCTCCCCCGGCACCCCAGCGTCGGCCGAGGGGCCCGCACTGATGAGCGCACCGGCGGGCACGGTCTCGTCGTGAGCCGTGGAGCGCGCACCCGCCACGAGCCCGGAGGCCTCCACAGCGGTGAGCGCGTCGGCCTCGTCGAGGCCCACCAGTTCGGGGATGTCGGTGAGGGTGAAGCCGTCGGAGGCGGTGACGCCGATGGTCTCACCCTCGGCCAGGTCGGTGCCGGCGCCGGGTTCCT
>CAYVYG010000099.1:7666-9523 GCA_964454385.1 uncultured Microthrixaceae bacterium | reverse complement strand
CGACTCCGTGCGGGAGTCGAGGAGATCCGTGATGCGCGACAGCGTTGCGGTCTGGCCGTAGGACTCGATGGCTACCTGCGCGATGCGCTTCAGCTGGGCCTGGTGATCCGAGACGGACTCCCCGTGACGGCGCAGAAGGGACTCGGTCGTGGTCCGCAGAGAACCGAGTTGGTCCCCGAGTCGCTCCACCGCGTCACCGAAGCCTTCGGCAACCTCCATCGTGGGCGGGTCAGCCACCAGTCGTATCCGGTCCCCGAGGTAGGAGACCACCGCTCCCAGGGAACGGAGCGGGTCACGCAGATCCAGGTGCTTGAGCTCGTCGAGCTCCTCGCCGAGCTCCTTGCAACCCTGCAGCGCGATCATCATCCGCAACACGTCGTTGGCGCCCTCGAAGATGGGGAACACCCGGATGTCGCGAAGTACCTTCTCGTAGGGCTCGTCGGCCATGTAGGCCTTGCCGCCGACGAGCTGGAACGTACGGTTGGCCGCGTACCAGAGGAACTCGGTGCCCGCCACCTTGACGATCGCCGATTCGAGCGAGACGTCGGTGGCGCCTGCGTCAGCCATACCTGTGGTGAGGAAGGCCATCGACTCGAGACCGTAGAGCTGGGTGGCCATCTGGCCGATCTTCGCAGCGACGAGCTCGAAGTCGCACAGGCGCCGTCCGAACTGGCGCCTGTTGGTGACGTGCTCGACCGCTTCGTCGAGCAGCAGGCGGGCGGAACCGGCAGCTCCGGCTCCGAGAGACACGCGGCCGTTGTTGAGGATCTCCATCGCGATCCTGAACCCGTCGCCGCGCTCACCGAGGACGTTGCCCGCGGGCACCACCACATCGTGGAAGCGCAACCTACGGAGGTCGTTGCCGCGCAGGCCCATGGTCTCGAATCGCTCACCGATCTCGAAGCCCTCCATGTCGGACTCGACGAGCAGTGCGACGTGCTCCCCGCTGGGTGTGCGGGCGAACGTGGTCAGCACGTCCGCGCGGGAGCCGTTGCCGATGTAGCGCTTCTCGCCGTTGAGCACGTAGCTCCCGTCCGCTCTTGGGTCCGCTACCGACTCGACGTGGTAGGCGTCGGAGCCGGCGTTCTCCTCGGTCAGTGCGTAGGCGGCGAGCTTTCGGCCTGCGCAGAGGTCGGGGAGGAACCTCTGCTTCTGCTCGTCGGTCCCGAACAGGTGGATTCCCTTGTACCCGATCGACTGGTGCACTCCGAGCACGACCGCGAGCGTCGCATCGATCCGCCCGACCGCCTGGAACACCTTGCAGTAGCCCGTCTGGGAGAGTCCCTGGCCGCCGTACGCGGGATCGACGTAGAGACCGAGCAGGCCGATCTCGCCCAGAGCGCGCAGTGTCGCGTCCGGGACCCAGGCGTCGCGTTCCACCTCGGCGGGGTCGTACTCGGCGGCGCAGTACGACTCGAGCCGTTCGACGAGCTCGCGCACCCGCGTGGCCTCGGCCGGATCGAGTCGCGGGAACGGCGAGACCCGTTCGGCATGAAGCTCGCCGCAGAACGCCCGGGCCGCGAACGAGGTGTCGGGGTTCTCGGCGATCGCTTCTGCGATGCCGGTCCGGTGAGTGGTGGTTGCCATGTGCGCGCGATACCCCCCATGGGAAGGACTCAAACTGCAACAGCACCGGTCGCGCGTCCACGGCCCGCTCGTTCGTGGCACGAGCCTGTTTGTGATCCGCCGCCATCGGGAAGACCCGGATCGACCGAGGAGGTGACCGTGGAATCACAGAACCAACCGGAGAGACCGAACGACGACCGGGCATCGAAAGCCGATCGGACCACAGAACCCGAAAACAACACCGAACCCCACAGCAACACCGAACCCCACAGGGCGACGGCTTGGTACGGC
>CAYVYG010000099.1:0-7566 GCA_964454385.1 uncultured Microthrixaceae bacterium | reverse complement strand
CAACACCGAACCCCACAGCAACACCGAACCCCACAGGGCGACGGCTTGGTACGGCTCGCTGGATGCGGTGCGACTGGTGGAGATCGACCTCGAGCGCCACGGCGTGGATCCGGTCCACATCCGGCTTCCCGACACCCATCCCACGACCGGGGAGCAGCGCAACCGGGTTGATGACGCCACCGCTCGTTGGGCGGCCAGCCGGGCGGTCGTCGGCACCTCGATCGGAGCGATCGTCGGCGCCGCGGTGTTCCTGGTCGTGTCGTTCGCGTTCGTCGACACCGTCGGTTCGGTCGGCCTGTTCGCTCTGGGAGGGGCGATCTTCGGGGCGACCGTGGGCTTCTTCTATGGGTTCGCGCTCACCACGCCCGCCAGTGCCGAGGTCTTCGACACCTTCAGCGGTGTGGAGGTGGACCGCCCGCAAGCAACGGAGCACTGGATCTCGGTCGAAGGGTCGGATTCCCTGCTGGAGACCGCAGCCAGCGTGATGGAGCACCACCAGCCCGACAGGCTCGTGACCAGTTGAGCGCACCGCGTTCTCGCGGGCCCGGGTCTTGTTGAGAGCACGGGGTTGAGTGCACGGGCTTCTTCTCGAGCGCACCGGCCTGTCGGGTACGGGGGCTTCGACTCCTCTCGTGGCGCGCGGGTCGGGGTGGTACCGCTGCGCGGATCGCTGTAGCAGGATTGCGCCATGACCCGACCAGGCGCCGACGAGCGCCCGACCGAGCGCCCCGGTGTCGCCGAGACCCACATCTCCACGGTGTTCCTGACGCCCCGGCGGGCCTACAAGCTGCTCAAGGCGGTCGATCTGGGCTTCGCGGACTTCACCGACCTCGCGGACCGGCTCGCAGCGGTCGACGACGAGCTCAGGCTGAACCGGCGCATGGCCCCCGACGTCTACCTCGGCACCGCGGAGGTGCACGAGGAGGGCGAGCTCGTCGACCGCATGCTGGTCATGCGGCGAATGCGCGCCGACCAACGTCTCGAATCGCTCCTGGAGACCGAGTCGCTGCGACCCGGCGCCGTGCGTGCCGGGGTCCGGGACCACGGCACGCACGATCCTGGCGGTGCAGGCCTGTCCCGGGAGGTGAGCGAGTGCATCGACGCGGTCGTGCGCCAGGTGGCGGCGCTGCACCTCGCCGGGGAGCCGTTGCGCGGTGACGCCGCAGCGATGGCGACCCGTGATGCGGTGCGCCGCAACTGGTCGGACAACTTCGAGGCGATCGAGCCCCACGTCGGCTCGTTGATCTACGCCGAGGAGTACGACCTGGTGCGTCGGCTGGCGCTCGACTACCTGCACTGCACAGAGGAGCTCTTCGGCGAACGGATCGAGGCCGGCTGGGTGCGCGACGGACACGGTGACCTGCGCGCCGAGGACATCTTCTGTGAGCCCGACGGGCCCCGCATCCTCGACTGCCTGGCGTTCTCGGAGCAGTTGAGGATCTCCGACGTTCTGGCCGACATCGGATTCCTGGCGATGGACCTGATCCACCTCGGCTTCGATGCGATCGCGCAGCGGGTACTCGATCGCTACGCGGAGCTCACCGCCGAGACCCACCCGCGGTCGTTGGCCCAGCACTACATCGCGTACCGGGCCCACGTCCGGGCGAAGGTCTGCTGCCTGCAGTACGCCCAGGGCGACGCCGACAAGGGCGACCTCGCGCGCTCGATGCACCGCCTGGCCGCCGAGCGCCTCGCAGGATCGGCACCGCGTCTGGTGATCGTCGGTGGGGGACCCGGGACCGGCAAGTCCACCCTGGCTCGCGGCCTCAGCGATGCCGCGGGGCTCGCCTACGTCGGGTCGGACATCGTGCGTAAGGAGCTCGCCGGACTCTCACCGCTGGAGCGCGCCGGCGCCGCTGCAGGTGAGGGCATCTACACCCCCGAGATGAGCGAGCGGACCTACCGCGAGTTGGTGCGTCGCGCGGAGGTGCTGCTGTCGCGTGGCGAACCGGTCGTGCTGGATGCCTCGTTCACCCGTGAAGCGGACCGGGCGATGCCCACGGAGCTCGCGAGACGTAGGCGGGTGGCGTTGGTGGAGCTGCGATGCGAGGTGGATCGCGAGACGGCTGCGCGACGGGTCACCGAGCGGGTAGGTGACCCGTCCGACGCCGACGCAGCGGTCGTGGAGCACCTCGCATCGCGAGCGGAGCCCTGGCCCGAAGCGACCGTCATCGACACCTCCGCGGCACCGCAGAAGGCCCTGGCGCGGGCCGTCGCGGTGCTGGAGGGATCATCTAGGCTCCCGGTGGACAACCCGAGCGGGCAGGACCACCCCGGAGCTCGAGGCGGATCCGAGACCCCAGCCCGACCGGACCCGGAACCAGAGCGCGGAGGTGGAAGATGAAGGCCCTGCAGATCACAGCTTGGAAGCAGCCCCCCGAGATACGCGAGCTGCCGGTTCCGGAGCCCGGTCCGGGACAGGTCGTGATCGAGGTGGCCGCGGCCGGAGCCTGCCATTCGGATCTCCACCTGCTCCACGACTTCGAGGCCGGCCTGTTGCCGTTCGAGCCGCCGTTCACCCTGGGCCACGAAAACACAGGGCGGGTCCACGCCCTGGGTGAAGGTGTGTCCCAGGGCGTGGGTGGTCTGGAGGTGGGCCAACCCGTGGCGGTGTACGGCGCCTGGGGTTGCGGACGTTGCCACCGCTGCCGGCTCGGCGCAGAGAACTACTGCGACAACGCTGCCGCGCTCGGAGCGGGCGGCGGAGGACTGGGCCACGACGGGGGCATGGCCGAGTACATGCTGGTCCCCAGTGACCGCATGCTGTTGCCGATCGGCGATCTCGATCCGATCGCCGCGGCTCCGCTCACCGACGCGGCGCTCACTCCGTACCACGGCATCAAGCGATCGATCCATCTGCTCGGTGCGGGCAGCACCGCGGTCGTGATCGGATGTGGCGGGCTCGGTCACATGGCGATCCAGATACTGGTCGCGATCACAGGTGCAGAGGTGATCGCGGTCGACACCAACCCCGCGGCGCTCGAGATGGCCCGGACCGCAGGCGCCGCGCACACCGTCGAACCCGGTGACTCGGCGATCGAGGAGATCCGTGAGCTCACCGGTGGCCTCGGAGCGGACGTCGTGCTCGACGTCGTCGGCTCCGATGACACCCTCGCGCTCGGCGCAGCGGTGGGAAGGCCCCTTGGACACCTCACCATCCTGGGCATCGGCGGTGGCACCCTCGGTCTGTCGTTCTTCACCGTGCCCTACGAGCTGTCGGTGGCGACCACCTACTGGGGCAGCGTGACGGAGCTCATGGAGGTGATCTCACTCGCCCAGCGTGGAGCGATACGCGCCGAGGTGACGACCTACGGCCTCGACGAGGCTCCGGCGGCCTACGAGCGCCTCGCTCGCGGTGAGGTACGTGGCCGTGCCGTGATCACGCCGTGAGCGTTGACACCCCGTCCGCACGATCCTCCCGGGAGGCATCGGATGCCAGGTGACACCGCGGATGTCGTGTGGCTCGAGGAGGTCGATTCGGGCGACGTCGCGTCGGTGGGTGGCAAGAACGCATCGCTCGGCGAGATGATCCAGTCGTTGGGTGACCGCGGGATCCGGGTTCCCGGTGGGTTCGCAACCACCGCGGATGCCTATCGGCGGTTCATAGAGCACAACGACCTGACCGCTGAGATCGAGGATCGCCTCGCTGACATCGCGGAGGGTGGCGACCTTGCGCGGGCAGCCGCGGAGATCCGCGGGTCGATCCTCGACGCCGAGCTACCCGACGCCACCACCGAGGCGGTGAGGGTCGCGTACCGGGAGCTCGCGAGCCGGCTCGGTCGCTCCGACCCCGACGTGGCGGTGCGAAGCAGCGCGACCGCCGAGGACCTGCCGGAGGCGAGCTTCGCGGGCCAACAGGAGACCTATCTGAACATCCGCGGCGCCGAGGAGCTGCTCGAAGCCATCCGTCGCTGCTACGCATCGCTGTTCACCGACCGGGCGATCAGCTACCGGGAACACCACGGATTCGACCACATGGACGTGGCGTTGTCGGTGTGCGTGCAGCAGATGGTGCGCTCCGACGAGGCGGGTGCAGGGGTGATGTTCACCATCGACACCGATTCGGGCTTTCCGGACGTGGTGCTCGTCGACGCCGCCTGGGGGCTCGGCGAGTCGGTGGTGTCGGGCCAGGTGAGTCCCGACCATCACCTGGTGTACAAGAAGACCCTGCACACCGAGGGGCTCGACCCGGTCATCAACGACGTTCTGGGGGCTAAGCGAACCAAGATCGTCTACGGGGACGAGGATTCGGAATCGCCGACGGTCACGGTGGACACCAGCGAACAGGAGCGCGACTCCAACGTGCTCGACCATGACGAGGTGGTCGCGCTCGCGCGGTGGGCGACGGTGATCGAGGACCACTACGGGCGTCCGATGGACATCGAGTGGGCCAAGGACGGACGAAGCGGTGAGCTGTACGTCGTGCAGGCGCGGCCCGAGACCGTGCAGGCCAACCTCGACGAGGGTCACCTCGAGTCCTACCGGCTCACCGAGACCGGTGAGCGCCTCGTCACGGGGCTGGCCGTCGGCGAGGCGGTCGCCAGCGGTGAGGTGTGCATGCTCGAGGACGCGTCGCGGATAGGGGAGTTCCGCGACGGTGCGGTGCTGGTCACCTCGATCACCGATCCTGATTGGGAACCGATCATGAAGCGCGCGGCCGCGATCGTCACCGACCACGGGGGCAGGACCTCCCATGCCGCGATCGTCAGCCGCGAGCTCGGTGTGCCCGCGGTGATCGGTACCGGCGACGCGACCGCAACCCTCACCGACGGCCGGTCGGTCACGGTCTCGTGCACCGGCGGCGACACCGGTGTCGTCTACGACGGGGAGCTGGACTTCACCGTCGAGCAGATACCCATCGCCGAGATCGCGCAGACCCGAACCGCGGTGATGCTCAACGTGGCGGATCCGACGACCGCGTTCCGCTGGTGGCGGTTGCCCGCTGACGGGGTCGGGCTCGCGCGCATGGAGTTCGTGGTCAACAACCACATCGGCATCCACCCGCTGGCGCTGGCACGGTTCGACGACATCGAGGACCCCGACGTGGTGGCGCGCATCGAGCGGCGGACCCGCGGCTACGAGGACAAGGCCCGCTTCTTCATCGACCGGCTCTCGTCAGGCATCGCGAGGATCGCGGCCACATGGGCACCGAGACCGGTGATCCTGCGGATGAGCGACTTCAAGACGAACGAGTACGCGAGCCTGATCGGAGGCGAGGCCTTCGAGCCCCGGGAATCCAACCCGATGATCGGTTGGCGGGGTGCCAGCCGCTACTACCATCCCGGCTACCGGGAGGGATTCGCGCTCGAGTGCGCGGCCGTGCGCCGGGTCCGCGACCAGATGGGCCTCACGAACCTGGTGGTCATGATCCCGTTCTGTCGAACCCTCGGTGAGGCCGACGCGGTGCTCGAGGTGATGGCCGACAACGACCTCGTGCGTGGGCGCAACGGGCTCGAGGTGTACGTGATGGCGGAGATCCCCTCCAACATCGTCCTCGCCGCGGAGTTCGCAGAGCGCTTCGACGGCTTCTCGATCGGCAGCAACGACCTCACCCAGCTCACCCTCGGAGTGGACCGGGATTCGACCCGGCTGGCCGAGCTGTTCGACGAGCAGAACCCCGCGGTGACCCGGAGCATCCGGTCGCTGATCACCGACGCGCACGCAGCGAGCCGCAAGGTCGGTCTGTGCGGCCAGCGGCCGAGCGACGACCCTCGCTTCGCGGAGTTGCTGGTCGAGGCCGGGATCGATTCGATCTCGGTGACCCCTGATGCGTTCCTCGCCGTGAAGGAGAACGTCGCGATGGCCGAGGACCGCATGTCGAGCGGGTGACCGACGTGCACGTTATCGCCATGGAGGTCGTGATCAGGATCCCGGCCGCGCGATCGATCAAGGACCGCCGCCAGGTCGTCCGTTCGCTCGTGGAGGCCCCGAGGCGCAGGTTCTCGGTGGCGAGCGCCGAGCTGGACGACGCAGCCGACCACAAGCGGGCGGTGCTCGGGTTCTCCGCTGTGTCGAACAGCCCGGTCGCCGTGGAGGCGAAGATGGACTCGGTCGAGGACTTCGTGTGGTCGAATCCCGATGCCGAGGTCGTCGCCGTGGAGCGCTTCTGGCTGGAGCGTTGAACCGGCGGCTCGTCCTGCCAGCTACCGTCCTGCCCACTACCGCGGTGCCCGCTACCGTGCTGATCGGACGCCCGAGCCAGATGGAGGATCCTCATGCAAGAAACCTCGCCAACCGTCCCCACGCCTCCCGGCGAGCTGTTCTCGGTATCGGATCGCACCGTCGTGGTCACGGGCGGTACCAGCGGGATCGGCCGCATGATCGCGGGTGGGTTCGTGGCCGGGGGGGCCGATGTGATCGTCACCTCCCGCAAGTCCGCCGGTGTCGAGGGGACCATCGAGGAGCTCTCCGGGCACGGCAGGATCACCGGTACCACCTCGGACCTCTCCACTGAGCAGGGCTGCAGCGCCTTCTCCGACTGGCTCGCCGAGCAACGCGACTCCGTAGACGTGCTGATCAACAACGCGGGCGCCACCTGGGGCGCGCCGCTCGCGGAGCACGACGAGGCCTCCTGGGACCGGGTGCTCGACCTCAACGTGAAGGGCGTGTTCCAAACCACCAGGTTCGTGCTGCCGCTGCTGCGCGCAGCGGGGACGGCCGAGGCCCCGGCACGGGTGATCAACATCGGTTCCATCAACGGCCTCGAACCGCCGGTCCTCGAGACCTATTCGTATTCGGCGTCGAAGGCGGCTGTGCACCAGTTGACCCGTCACCTCGCCATGCACCTCGCCCCGGCGATAACGGTCAACGCGATCGCGCCCGGCGCCTTCCCCTCCAAGATGATGAGGGCGACCCTCGAGGCCTTCGGTGAGCAGATCGCGGAGTCGACACCGCTGCGGCGGGTGGGCCGCCCCGATGACATGGCCGGGATAGCGATCTTCCTCGCCTCGCGCGCCGGCGCCTACCTGACGGGCGCGGTGATCCCCGTCGACGGCGGATCGTCCACCTGCGGATAAGAGCGACCGGGTCGCGCGCCCGCAACGGCTTCGCACCCGATAGCTTGGAGGCGCAACCGATACCCTCCCGTGTGCCCGATGGCATGCGGTCAGCCAGCTACCCCAGGGAGAACCCATGAGCACCGTCACCGACACCGCGAGCGATGTGCTGTCCGACACCGTCGACACCGTGAGCGATGCTCTGGAGGATGTCGCGGATGCAGCCTCCAAGAAGTCCCACAAGCTGCTCAAGTTGATCATCGTGTTGGGCGTGATCGGGATCGTCTTCGCCGTCGTCAAGCAACTGACCTCGGATTCGGAGCCCGAACCCTACGAGCCGATCCGCTCCGACGGCTCGGGCGGCTCCAAGAGCTGACCTGCGCCTCACCCCCGGCCCGACCGCCGTCGCGGTGGGGCGCCCGGCGCTGTGGGTAGGGTGCAGCGATGGGAACCAACGAGCGTTCGAAGGTGGCGATGACCGATGGAGAGGTCTCCGCCTACCTGCAGCGCAGCCGTACCGCCACGCTCGCGACCGTGGGCGGCGACGGGCGACCGCACCTGGTCGCCATGT
>CAYVYG010000098.1:0-9596 GCA_964454385.1 uncultured Microthrixaceae bacterium | reverse complement strand
CCGGTGCTGCCTGCGCGTGGTCCGCGATGAACGCGAGCGGCATGATGCCGGCGTTGTTGACCATCACATCGACCGCTCCGAAGTGCTCCGCCGCGGCCTGCACCAAACCCTCGACACTCCCGAGATCAGTCACATCGGTCGTGACGGCGAGAGCCTCGTGGTTCGCTCCGCGGAGGGTCGCTACGAGCTGCTCGGCGCCCTCGGAGTCGATATCTCCCACGACGACCTTCGCCCCACGGTCGGCCGCACCGGCCGCGAGGAGCTGTCCGAAGCCCGCCGCGCCGCCGGTGATCACCACGACGCGCCCTTCCAGGTGTCCGTTGCTGTTCATCTGTCTCCTCTGCGCCCGGTAGGGGACCCCGGTGGTCGCCCTGTGCCACGATGTCACAGTGTCACAACGGGTGTCGAAGATCGCGCTGAGCGGTGGCCCGGGGGCGGGCAAGACCACTGCCGCGGACCTGTTCCGTCGTGAGATCGGTGATTCGGTCGTCGTGGTGCCCGAGTCGGCCACGACCCTGTTCGCAGGGGGGTTCCCACGGGTGGACCACGATGAGGTGCAGCGCTCCATCCAACGAGCGGTGTTCGAGGTGCAGGTCAGTTCCGAGGAGATACAGCGCGAGCTCTATCCCGAGCGCGTCCTGTTGTGTGACCGGGGAACGATCGACGGCGCCGCGTACTGGCCCGATGGCGCAGAGAGCTTCTTCGAGGCCATGGGCACCACCCACGACGACGAGTTGGCCCGCTACGACATGGTCCTGTTCTTCGAGACCGCAGCGGTCGGCGACATCGAGTTCGAGGGTGGCAACCGCTACCGGGTCGAGGACAACACCGCGGCGGTCGAGCTCGATCGGCGCCTGCGGGAGCTCTGGTCCGCGCATCCCGGCTACAACTTCGTGGCGCACCAACGCTCTTTCCTCGCGAAGCTGACACGGGCGCTGACAATCCTCGGGGACGTGGTGGACCACGGCTGGACCGCTCCCGCAACCGGGGTGACCCAAGCCGCTGATCACCGGAGGTGACCGTTGGTCCCGATCCTGAGCTTCCTGGGTGCAGCGGGGACCGTCACCGGTAGCCGGTTCCTCATCGAGACCGATCGGGCCAGGGTGCTCGTCGACGCCGGACTGTTCCAGGGCCTGAAACCACTGCGTCTGCGCAACCGTGAACCGTTCCCGGTCGATCCCGCGTCGATCGACGCGGCGGTCATCACCCACGCGCATGTCGATCACATCGGGTACCTGCCGGTGCTCGTACGCGACGGGATGCGGGCCCCGGTCCACGTGACCCCGGGCACCGAAGGGCTTGCGCGCATCGTGTTGCCCGACGCGGGTCACCTCCAGGAGGAGGAAGCCGAGTACGCGAACCGCAAGGGTTTCTCCAAGCATCACCCGGCGCTGCCGCTGTACACAGAGGCCGACTCCCATCGGGCGTTGCGGAGCCTCACGCGGACGTCGTTCGGGCACGAGACCGAGATCGCCGAGGGGGTGCACCTGCGCTTCGAACCCGCGGGACACATCCTGGGATCCGCGATCGTGAGGCTCCGCCTGACCGGCCCGTTGGACCGCACGGTCCTCTTCAGCGGCGATCTCGGACGGGGGCAGCATCCGATCCTGTGCCCACCCGCGCCCATCGGCAGGGCCGACGTTGTCGTGATGGAATCGACCTACGGGGACCGCCTGCACGACGACGCGGATGCGATCGAGCGGTTCGCGTCCGCCATCACCCGGACAGCGGCACGCGGAGGAACCGTTCTGATCCCGGCGTTCGCGGTGGACCGCACCGAGGTCGTGCTGTGGCACCTGCGGCGGCTGGTGCGATCGGGAGCGATCCCGGACCTGCCCGTCTACGTCGATTCCCCCATGGCCCTCAGTGCCCTCGATGTCTACCGCCGAGCGCTCGCCAACCCCTCGGCGGACATCGCGGCGGAGGCGATTGACGAAGCCGAGCGATCCGGGGACCCCTTCGACGCCGGGCGTGTGACCGAGGTCCGCGAGGTGGAGCGATCCAAGGCCCTCGCCGATCTCCGTGGCCCGGCTGTCATCGTCTCCGCCTCGGGCATGGCGACCGGGGGGCGGGTGGTTCACCATCTGAGGAGACTGCTGCCCAACCACAACAACACCGTGATGCTCGTTGGCTTCCAGGCGCCGGGAACCCGGGGTCGACTGCTTGCCGATGGCGCCGACGAGGTGAAGATGCTCGGTCGTCACGTGCGGGTGCGCGCCGAGGTGGTGGACCTCGGTGCGTTCTCTGTCCACGCAGATCGGGCCGAGCTGACCGCATGGCTCGCGACCGCGCAGCGACCTCCCGAGGTCGTGTACCTCGTGCACGGCGAACCGGACGCGGCGCAGTTCCTGAAGGAGAGACTCGATGGTGCCGGCACCCACCAGACCGTGGTGGCGCGCCACGGCGAGCGGGTGCGACTCGATTGATCCCGAGGGTTCAGGACCTGACGTCCGTGGCGACCACGTGGGGGCCGGAGCCCGACCCGCGGCCCGGTCTGTAGCGGCGGAGAGTGAGGGATTCGAACCCTCGGAGGCCTTGCGACCTCAACGGTTTTCGAGACCGTCCCATTCGTCCGCTCTGGCAACTCTCCGCTCACCACGGTAGCGGTCGGGCTCTCACGACGAGAAGCGGACTTCCCACGCCCGTTGGCCGAATGGGGGCTGCATGTGGCGCGGGTCGGTAACGCCGAGGTCCTGGGTGAAGATGCAGCAGCTCTGTGGCGTCCGTGGAACGGTGCTCGATCGCTGTAGCTCGCCGAGGCGAACCGGAACGGCGTCGTAGGTGAGCTGAGCCACAGACCCCACCCTGACAGACAAGGACAGTGCTGTGGGTGACTGAACCATGGTTCGTCAGTCAGCTGGTGCTCATATGGCACCGGGTGACTCGGCACTGGTGCTTCAGTCGGGGACCCGGGCGTACGCTGGCGCCTTCTCGCCGCGTCAAGGACGGTGCAGGCTCATGCCCCAGACCGCATGTCCAAGCGCACTGCTCGCGAGTACTGACCCATGCTCCTAGCGGCGGGATCCGAAGAAGTCGGTTAGAAGCCGCTCGCAATCCTGGGAGCGGACTCCCCCGAGAGTGGGGAACTCGTGGTTCAACCGGGGGTCTTGTCCCAGGTGGTACAGCGAGCCGGTGGCACCCGCATCGTCGTTGACCGCTCCGAATACCACGCCACCGATGCGCGCCGCCCACGCAGCGCCTGCGCACATCGGACAAGGTTCCAGGGTGACCACGAGCACGCAGTCGTTCAATCGCCAGCGACCAAGGCGATCGGCAGCCGCTCTGAGCGCGAGCACCTCGGCGTGCGCGGTGGGATCGTTCGTGCGCTCCCGGGCGTTGGCCGCAGAGGCCAGCACCTCTGGTTCGCCGTGCCCGGTGAACCACAGGACCACGGCTCCCACCGGGATGTCGCCGGCCACGGCCGCCTCGCTCGCCACCTCCAGCGCCGTGGCCATGGCCGGTTCGTACGCGGAGTGCGCAACGAGGGTGTGGTGGTTGGTCGTCCGGATGCTCTCCGCTGGTTCGCTCACCGGACAATCTTTGTCCAACCGTGTACCCCTCGATGGCGGGGCGCTGCCATGCTGTGTGAGTGACCAAGCGCCGCAGCGACGCAGAGCCGCCCATCGCGGATGGGGAGCTGCTGGAGGACCCGTCGGTCCAGGAGTTCGCAGGCCAACGGGTCGCGGAGGTCGACGCTCACGGTGACCCAGGCGATCCAGGCGCCCCCGGCGAGGACGGCGAGGACGGCGAGGGCGGCGAGGATGTGTCGCGGCGCTTCGATGACACCGCCGAGTTGCCCGTGATCCCTGCTGCTCCACGGGTCGCCGCAGCGATCGGTTTTCCCATCACCGATCCCGAGGAGTCCCACACCACCGAGGTGCGTCGTGCGGCCGATCTGGCCGAACTGGTCGGGCTGTCCAAGGCGCGCTACACCCGCGACGAGCTTCTCGCGAAGGTCGACATGGGCGACACCGACACGGCGATGTGGTGGCGGGCGATGGGTCTGGTCGAGGTCCCCGAGGGAACCGTCGCCTTCAACGCGGATGATCTGGCGATGGTCAGGGCTCTCAAGGCGGTGCTGGCAGATGGCGACGCCAGCGAGGACCACGTGCTGCGTCTCGCGCGGCTCCTGGGTGGTTCCCTGTCGCGGATCTCCGAGGCCCAGGTCAGCGTCATAGAGGATGTCCTGATCAACCTCGATGGGGACCTGGCGATGGACTCGGCGGGGGAGCGCGCCGCTGCGATCGCGAGTGATCCCGCAGCTGCGCTGATCGAGCTCTTCGAGCAGTCGATGCTCTACATCTGGCGGCGGCACCTGTTCGCCTCGCTCGGACGTTGGGTGGGAGCCGATCCGGACCACGACAGCCAGGCGGTCGGCTTCATCGACATCTCGGGGTTCTCCCACGTCTCGAAGCGCCTGGAATCAGATGTGCTCGCCGAGTTGATAGAGCGTTTCGAGTCCGAGGTCATAGATCTGGTCTCGGTCCACGGAGGTCGGGTGGTCAAGTTCATCGGTGACGAGGCGTTCTTCGTCGTCGCCGATCTCCCGACCGCGGCCCAGGTGGCCCTCGAGATGGTCGATCGCATGCGTGCCGGCGAACCGCGCGTGGAGGTGCACGGCGGTATCGCCTACGGGCCGACCGTCACGATCGCGGGTGACGTGTTCGGCAACACGGTCAACCTCGCGAAACGCCTCACCGATGTCGCCCGCAAGGGAAGGATCCTCATGCCCAGGGACGACGCGGAGCTCCTGGAGGGCCATGATGAGTTCGTCCTCAAGCGCATGTCGCGCAGCTTCGAGTTCAAGGGAGTGGGTCGTACCCCCACCGTGAGCGTCACCCGCCGGGTCGACGCCGCGGGGAGCTGAGTCACGCGGCGGACCCAGGGCCCCGCCGTCCGGTTCGGGCGGTGGGACCCTCGTGGGTCACTGCTGGCGGAGAGGGTGGGATTCGAACCCACGGTGAAGTTGCCTCCACACACGCGTTCCAGGCGTGCCGAATCGTCCGCTCTCGCACCTCTCCTGGTTGTAGGTCCCAACTGTTGCTCAACCGACGCCGCGTGACAACTCGACCGACGACGGGGTCCCGGACCCGCGGCCGCCCTCCGGAGCTGTCAAGGCTGGGTCTCGGACCTGCCACGGCTGAGGCCAGCCGCTACAATTGGAGATCCGTTCGCGCCCTCGGGTGGCGGCCGGGTCCTGTGCAACCACAGACCGTGAACCGGGTCAGGGCCGGAAGGCAGCAGCTCTCAGCGGATCCTGTGGGGTGCCGCAGATCACCTGGCCGCCTCCCGAGGGCGTGAACCGTCCTGTCGCCGGTCGCGGCGCGGTACCGCCGGTACCGCCCGGGACCCCCCTCGTTCTGTCCTGCGAGAGTCGCGGATCCTGGCGACTGCGGCAGGACAGAAGCGCGCGATCGCCTGTACCGCCCCCGACACCGGCACCGCCGCGCAACGGCCGGCCGCGTAGGATCGGACCGTGGCCCACCAATCCCTCTACCGGCGTTACCGTCCGCGCAACTTCGCCGAGATCAAGGGCCAGCCGCACGTGGTGACCGCGTTGCGAAACGCGGTCGCGGACGATTCCGCAGCCCATGCCTACCTGTTCTCGGGACCCCGTGGAACCGGCAAGACCTCCACCGCCCGCATATTCGCGAAGGCGCTCAACTGCACCGACCTGCGAGACGGTGAACCGTGCTGCGAGTGCGACTCGTGCCTGTCGATCGAAGCCGGCAACAGCTTCGATCTCTTCGAGCTCGATGCTGCTTCCAACAACGGCGTCGAGGCGGTACGTGATCTGGTCGAGCGGACGATGGTGGCCTCGCCCGGTCGGACCAAGGTCTACATCCTCGATGAGGTCCACATGCTCACCACGGCCGCCTCCAACGCCTTGTTGAAGACCCTCGAGGAGCCTCCCGAGCACGTGCGCTTCGTGCTCGCGACCACCGACCCCCAGAAGGTGCTGCCGACGATCCGCAGCCGGGCCCAGCACTTCGAGTTCCGGCTCCTGTCCGCAGCCGAGCTCACCGAGCACGCCGAATGGGTCGCCCGCGATGCTGGCCTCGAGGTCGATCACGAGGGCATCGCCCATGCTGTGAGGCGAGGCCGCGGATCGGTTCGAGACATGCTCTCGGCACTCGACCAGGTGGTTGCGGCAGGAGGGGTGCTCGAGCGTTCCGAACCGGTGGATGATCTCTTCGCAGCGTTGAGCGATGACGAGGCCGGTTCAGCGCTGGTGGTGGTGGCTGACGCGATCGCGGCCGGGCACGATCCACGGGTTCTGGCCGAGGCCTTCGTGGCCGAGGTGCGTGAAGCGTTCCTGTTGGCGATCGGGGTCGACGGCGCGCACCTGGTTGACACCGATCGTGAGCGTCTCGGCAGGTGGGCCCACGAATTGGGTCCAGCGGGGCTCTCGGGAGCGATGGAACGGATCGGCTCAGCGCTCGTCGACATGAGATCGGCCGCGGATCCGCGGGTGCCCCTCGAGGTGGCGCTCATCCAGCTGGGCAACCAGCGGGGCTCTGCTGCCGGAGCCTCCGGCGGGGGTTCGGATGGGAGCGGCGCAGCCAACGGACCGGCCGCTGGGTCGCCGTCGTCGACACCGACGGTCGATTCCCCGCAGCTCGCAGAGTTGCGATCGAGGGTCGACGAGCTCGAAGCCGCTCTAGCGCGTCTGGGAACCTCGTCCCCGGGCACCGGAGCGAGCGACCACGAGAGCCAGGCCGCCGCTGGCCGAGCAGTCCCGTCCTCTGCGGCCACGACGGCCGCCGCGACAGCTGCGACCGAGGTTGCTGGCTCCGGTCAACGCCCAAAGGCACGCTCGGGGCGTTCCAAGCCACCACCCCCGCCACCGCGCAGGCGCCGCTCAGCGGGTGGCGGCAATGAGCCCGGTCCTGTGGCGCCGGCGCAGCGACATCCGGACCACTCCGGCGATGACGACAGGGGATCTGTCGAAGCTTCGCCGGCGAATGCGAGTCCGACCCACGCTGGGGCCACTGAGGAAGCCACCGGTGGCTTGCCTTCCCGCGACGCTCTGGTCATGGCGTTCGGTGATTCGGTGGTCCCGAAACTGAAGGGCATCGCAAAGGCCATCTACAGCCAGGGCCGCTTCGTCTCCGTCGAGGACGACCACGCTGTGTTCGCGGTCGAGAACTCCCCGACTCGCGACCGTGCGGAGCGGTACCGCTCCGAGATCGAGTCCCTGCTGGGTTCGCAGCTCGGTGTGCGTGTGCCGTTGCGTCTGGTGGTCGAGGACGAGATCGAAGCATCCGCATCAACAGGACCGTCCGGCGCGCCGGGGCATGCCGGTGCAGGCGGATCCGCAGGAACCGACGGACCCTCGGGTGCCAACGCGCAGGGGGATGGCTCGAGCGAGGAGGAGGCCGAGATATTCGCCCAGGTGGCCGACCTCGAGGACGCGGATGTGGGAACCTCGACGGTCGACCGGCTGACCGCGGCGTTTCCCGGAGCCGAGCTGATCGAACCCGAGGAGGGCAACTGATGCCTGCTGGCGATCCCGTCGAAGCCGAAGATGCGGACCGTGGCGACGCGGACCGGGGCGGCCTCGGTGCCGTCTCCGGGCCGGTCGAGTCCGCTGAGCCTGCTGGCATCGACGCGCTCGGGGACCCCGGTGGGCCCGTCGATCTCGCAGCGATGATGGAGATGGCCCAGGACATGTCGCAGCGTCTGGGGACCGCCCAGGCGGAGCTCACCGAGGCACGCGTCGAGGGGTCCGCCGGTGGAGGTCTGGTGGAGGTGGTCCTCAACGGCCACCTCCATCTGCTCTCTGTCGAGGTGGACCCCGCAGCGGTCGACCCGGACGACCCTTCGATCGTGGGTGACCTGGTGGTGGCCGCCTGGCGGGATGCCCACGACGGGGTTGCGCGCCTGCAGGCTGACGCCGACCCACTGGGTGGTCTCGGTTCGATGCTCGGCGGTGGTCTCGATGACCTCCTGGGTGGTGGTTGAGATGGCCGCTGTCCAGACCTCCGCGGTCCAGGACCTGATCGACGCTCTCGGGCGGTTGCCGGGGATCGGTCCGAAGTCGGCCCAGCGCATCGCGTATCACCTGTTGAAGTCCGACGCCGAGGAGAGCCGTCGTCTGGCCGATGCCGTGACCGAGGCCAAGCAACGGGTCAGGTTCTGCGAGCGCTGCTTCAACCTGAGCGAGGACCGGCTGTGTCCGATCTGCGCGGATCCGCGCCGCGAGACCGAGCTAGTCTGCGTGGTCGAGGAACCCCGGGATGTGATCGCGGTCGAACGCACCCGTGAGTTCAAGGGCCGCTATCACGTGCTGGGCGGCGCGATCGACCATCTCCAGGGCGTCGGGCCCGAGCAGCTCAAGATCCGTGAGCTGCTCGCGAGGATCGAGTCTGAGGGCGTGACCGAGGTGATCATCTGCACCAACCCCAACCTCGAGGGTGAGGCGACCGCCCTCTACCTGAGTCGGGTGCTGACCATGCCCGGGCTCACGGTGACCCGGATCGCGAGCGGCCTGCCCGTGGGCGGCGACCTCGAGTACGCGGACGAACTCACCCTGGGTCGTGCGCTCGAGGGCCGTCGAGCGGTGCAGCAGCCCGTAGCGGGCAGCTAACCGCAATACCGTTCAGTTAGATCCTTTGGATGGTCGGGATGGGTGGGCCGGTGGGCTGTGGCCAGTGGGTGTGGTGGGCGCGTTTGACGTGCCATTTGGGCAATTTGCGTTTGATGACCCGGGGGTTCGAGCGGTGCCGCCTGGTCGGGTTGAGGCGGCGACACAACATGATGATGGCGCGGGTCCAGCCGTGATCAGCGCCCGGAGGGGGGGAAATCGCGCGCTTGTGCCAGCGAGCGTTGCGAGATTCGTAGTGCTGCGGTGAAGCTGACCCGGTCTGGGTCAACGTTGGCGTCGTGGGCGGCTTCGAACATGAGCGTGCGGATCGCGTAGTGGCAGCACAGGTGACCCCAGATCTCTTGTTCGACCAGTGCGGGTGACTTGGAGCGCAGCACCATCTTCGGGCCGCGCTGGTGAGTCTTGAGTTCATCGAATGCGGACTCGATCTCCCACCGCTGCGCGTACGCGGTGGCGAGGTCCGAAGCTGAGACCTCGGTGGGATCCAACATGGTTGTGAACAGCCGGAACGGTCCCATGGGCTCACCTCGCCCGTCATCGATGTGGTACTCCACGGCGCGAACAACAACGTGGGGAGTGTTCAACCTGGTGTTGTTGGCTCGCAGTTCACCGAGCCAGGAGCCGTCGTCGAGGACTTCGATCTGGCGGGGTGTCACGTTGTTCTTGGCCCGCCAGATGAGATCAGCTCCGGTCGCGGATGCCTGCTCCCACAAGGCAAACCCGGTGAAACCCCGATCAGCGAGCAACACCATGTCAGGCTCGAGACGATCCACCAGGCGCTTGGCCAGGGTCATCTCCGAGGTTGCGTAGGTGCCGATCTCCGCATCGAACATCGCGTGGGTTCCGCACTCAGCCAACGCCACCAACCGGGCTTGGGGAAACGCCGAGCGTTCACCCTTGTTCACTCCCGGACGCCCGAAATGCGCGTCGTTCACCGCGCTGTCGGCCAAATCGAGGGTGGTGCCATCGATAGCCACCATGCGACGCC
>CAYVYG010000097.1:0-9704 GCA_964454385.1 uncultured Microthrixaceae bacterium | reverse complement strand
GGTGCGCCCGGGTGGGGTTGCGAGCACCGACAGGACGTGGCGGAACACCGCGGCGTCGGGCTTGGCGAGGCCGATCTCCGCTGTGTTGAACACGAGGTCGAACTCCTCCGCGATGCCGAGCACCGCCAGGTCGCGGCGCAACCGGGTGGTGCCGTTGGACAACAGCGCGACCGGGACCTGGGTCCGCACCGCTCTGAGAACCTCGAGCATCCACCGGTCGACCACGCCGACGTTCGCCTCCCAGGAGTCGAGCGCGGGAACGGTTGCGGGCCCCCAGGTGTCGATCACCTCGGCGCGGACCCGATCCATCCAGTCCCGGTAGCTCAACGCTCCGGTGACCGCCGCCCGGCCGAGATTCTCGGAGAAGGCGACTCCGAGGATCGCCCGCGGCGGCAGGCCGAGGCTTGCCGCCTGCCGGTCGAGCTCGTCGTCGTTCCAGTGGCGGATCACGCCGTCGAGGTCGAACACGACCGCGTCGACGGCGAGCTGCGCCCGGTGACGCGGCGACGTGCTCATCCCGGTGGGGCGAGCGCCCGCAGCTCCCCGAGCGCTGTGGTGAGCGCAGAGGTAACCGTGTCGATGTCCGCGTCGGTGTTCGACCATCCGAGCGAGATCCGCAGCGACCGCTGGGCGTCGACGCCCATGGCTGCGAGCACCGGTGACGGCTCGAAGGCCTCCGAGGAGCACGACGACCCCGAGTGGACCGCGATGCCCAACTGGTCGAGCCGCAGCAGCACGGGTTGGGGTTCCACGCCGTGCAGCTGCAGGCACACCAGGTGTCCGCTGCGGTGCCGCCGGTCGCCCAGGACCTCGACACCCTCGGTGCGATCGGCCCACCCGACGACCCGCTCGCTCAACGAGGTCAGGCGGGCCGTCTCAGAGGCACCGTGGGCGATCAGGTGGTCCGCGACGGCCGCCAGCCCCGCGATCGCGGCGATGTTCTCCATGCCCCCGCGGCGCGCCCGCTCCTGGTCGCCACCGACCAGCAGTGGGGGTATCCGCAGGTTGCGCCTGACCACGAGCACGCCGACTCCCACAGGCGCTCCCAGCTTGTGCCCGGAGATCGACACCAGGTCCGCGCCCGTTGCCACCGCCTCGGGTGCGGCCGCGCCCGCCTGGGCGGCGTCGACGTGGACCAGCGGCCGCGCACGCTCATCGCCCACAGCGGCGCCGATCGCGCTGATCGTATCGGCGACCGGCTGGGTGACCCCAAGCTCGTGGTTCGCCCACTGGATGTGCACGACGGCCGTGTGGTCATCGACCGCTGCAGCGACAGCCCCGGCGGTGACCCGCCCGCCGCGGTCCACCGCGACGGTCGTGCTCGCGCCCCGTTTCGCGAGCTCGATCACCGAGGAGTGCTCGACCGCGGTGAGCACGGTCGTCTCGCGGCCGTCGGGTGCACCGCGTGCCAGCGCCCCGTTGTGAGCGGTGGCGATCGACTCGGTGGCGCCGGAGGTGAACACGACCTGTCGCGGGCGCACACCCAGCCATGAGGCCACCCTGGCGCGGGCGTCCTCGAGCACGGCCCTCGAGGTCATCCCCTCGGTGTGGATGCGTGCCGGGTCGCCCATCTGCCCGCTGGCCATCGCCTCCAGGTGGTCCGCCATCGCCCGGTGCGCCTCCGGGCGCAGGATCGAGGTCGATGCGTGGTCCAGGTAGGTGCGTGACATGGGGATCCGGGGTGTCGTGGCGGCGATCGTAACGGAGCGTGACATCAGGGCGGCACCACATCGCTACTGCACTGCATCGCTACGGCGCCACATCGCTAGCATGCCGGGCCATGGCGCACCGGTCAGACGAGCCCGATTGCGCCTTCTGTCGGATCGTCTCGGGGCGAACCCCTGCCCACGAGGTGCACCGCAGTGACGAGGTGGTCGCGTTCCTCGACCACCGACCGTTGTTCGAGGGTCACGTCCTGGTGGTCCCGACCGGCCACCACGTGACCCTCGCGGACCTGCCGGGCGAGCAGCTGGGGGGCTACTTCGCAGTGGTGCAGCGGATCTCCGCGGCGCTGCCCGCCGCGCTGCGGTGCACCGGATCCTTCGTGGCGATGAACAACCTCGTGTCCCAGTCGGTGCCGCACCTGCACAGCCATGTGGTGCCGCGCACGAGAGGAGACGGCCTGCGGGGGTTCTTCTGGCCGCGCACGAGCTATGCCGACGAGGATGCGGCTGCTGCAGTGGCGTCGCGGATCAGCGCCGAGCTGTGACGCACGGCGTTGGGTTTTTCACGGTCATCTCGTGAATAATTGAGCCATGGCCGCCACAGTCACAGCCGAAGACGTAGTAGAGGTCCTGCGACCGGTAGAGGACCCCGAGCTCCGTCGTTCCTTGGTCGATCTTGGGATGATCCGCGACGTCGAGGTGCACGGTGACGCGGTGTCGCTGCAGGTCGTGCTCACGGTGCCGGGCTGTCCGATGCGAAACGAGATCCAGAACCGGGTCGACACCGCGGTGACCGCTCTCGAGGGGATCGACCGTGTCGACATCACCTGGGGTGAGATGACCGACGAAGAACGAGCGGAGCTGCGAGAGAACCTGCACGGCAGCCCCGCCGCGACCGCCGGGTCACAGGCAGCCCATGGCCACGCCGAGGGTCGCAGGATCCCCTTTTCTGAAGCGGGCTCGAAGACCCGGGTCCTGCTCGTCGCCTCCGGCAAGGGTGGTGTCGGGAAGTCCTCGGTGACCACCAACCTCGCGATCGCGCTCGCCGGACTGGACAAATCCGTCGCCGTGGTGGATGCGGACGTCTGGGGGTTCTCGATCCCGCGGATGCTCGGCGTGGACCGGCCACCCACGGTCATCGACCAGATGATCGTGCCGCCTGAGTCCCACGGGGTCCGGTGCATCTCGATGGGTTTCTTCGTCGAGGAGGACCAACCGGTCATCTGGCGCGGACCGATGCTCCACAAGGCTCTCGAGCAGTTCCTCACCGACGTGTTCTGGGACGACCCGGACTACCTCGTGGTCGACCTGCCGCCGGGGACCGGTGACATCTCGTTGTCGCTGGCGCAGTTCCTGCCGCGCGCGGAGCTCTACGTGGTCACGACGCCCCAGCCGGCCGCTCAGAGGGTGGCCCAGCGCTCGGCGTTCATGGCGCACAAGGTGAACCTCGAGGTCAAGGGCGTGATCGAGAACATGTCGTGGTTCACCGGTGACGACGGGAAGCGCTACGAGCTGTTCGGCGCAGGCGGTGGTCAGGAGCTGGCGGAGCGACTGGAGGTCCCGTTGCTGGCTCAGGTGCCACTCGTGCCGGAGCTGCGCGAGGGCGGCGACGAGGGACGCCCGATCATGGTCACCGAGCCCGACGGCGAGGCCGCGGAGGTGTTCAGGTCGCTGGCGCGGGTGATCGACACCGAGCTGGCACCCACCAGGCGCACCCATCCCGAGCTCAAGATCGTCTGAGTGGTTCGGTCGATCGCGGCGCTCCTTCACGGACCGCCCCCAAGGGAACTGAATGGTGTGGTCAACCGATCCGGAGGCTCAGCCCATTCAGTTCGCCGAGCACGAGACGTGCGCGCCGCCCGCTCGGTTCGTCGAGCGCGGGCCGGGTGCCCAGAGCCCGTGGCCATGTCATGGGAGGGCGTCGCGGCCGTAGGCGAACAGGCCCGGGGTGCCGCCGGTGTGGACGAACACGACCGGACCGACCGGGTTGCCACCGCCGATGCGTCCGTCGCGGCAGGCCGCTACGAGCCCGGCAGCGGCCTTCGAGGTGTAGACCGGGTCGAGCGCGATTCCCTCGGTGCGAGCGAAGAGACCCGTCGCCTCCCGCGAGGCCTGTGTCGGTATGCCGTAGCCCTCGCCGAGTTGTGATCCGTCCACACGGACCGCGCCCGGTGGCGCCGCGTCGATGTCGAGCAGTCCAGCCACCTCTGCCTCGAGCAGGGTGACGGTCTCGACGGTTGCCGGTTCGGGTGCGTACACGCCCACCCCCAGAACCGAGGCGTCGGGCAGGAGGCGTCGCAGGCCGCACACGAGTCCGGCATGGGTCCCGCCGGTAGCCGAGGCGACCACTACCACCGGTGTGTCGATGCCGCGCCGGGCGCACTGCTCGGCGAGCTCGGACGCGCACACCACGTAACCGAGCGCACCGAGCGGTTCGGAGCCGCCCGGGGGCACCCAGCGCGCCCTGGCGCCCCTGGCTTCGAGGTGCGATTCGACCTCCGCGGTGGTCGCCATGACGGCCTCGTCGGTACCGTCGCAGCGCCACACGGTCGCTCCGAACAACTCGTCGAGCAACAGGTTGCCGCCGGTGGTGTACAGCTCGTCCGAGCGCTCCACGGTGCCGGTGAGGATCAGGTGGCAATCGAGGCCGTGCTTCGCGCAGGCGGCAGCACTCTGGCGTGCGTGGTTGGACTGCAGCGCACCGAAGCTCACCAGGGTGTCGCAACCGCTGGCCAGAGCGTCGCCGATGAGGAACTCGAGCTTGCGCAACTTGTTGCCTCCGAGTCCCACCTCGCTCAGGTCGTCGCGCTTGATCAGCACCCTCGTGCCCAGCTCGCCGGAGAGCCTCGGGGCGTCCTCGAGAGGGGTGGGCCGGCCGAGGAGCCGTGCCCGGGCGAACGAGGCCAACGCGTCCGGCCCGGCGCCGCCCACCGCGGCAGCGTCCGACCCGGCGCCGCCCAGCGCGGCAGCATCCGGCCCAGCGCCGCCCACCGCGGCGCCGTCCACCCCATTGCCGTTCACCGAGGCACCGCCCGCGAACGCGCCTGACGCCGTAGCACCGCACGCGATGGACGCCCGTGGGTGTGGTACAGCTGTGTGAGGCGCGATCGGAACACGCTTCGGTCGAACCGCTGCGCTGCGAGCTCGCGGTTCGCATCGGAGATCGTGCGCCGGCGATGGGGGTCGGCCAACAGCTTCTCGATGGCATCCGCGAAGCCGACCGCGTCGCCCGCAGGCACCAGGGCGCCGTTGTCGCCGTCGCTGATCATGTTCGAGATCGCCTGGATGTCGCTCGCGACGATCGGTACCCCCGCGGCGAGCGACTCGATCACTGTGAACGGCTGGCCCTCGGTGTAGGTCGGGAACACGTAGAGGTCGGCCTCCGAGAGGTGGCGGTAGACCTCGTCGCGCCCGAGGGGCCCGGTCATGGCGTCGCCGCGGCCGCGTGCCCGGATCAACTCGACCATCTCGTCCTTGGCCGGATCCAGCCCCGGCCGGTTGTCACCGACGATGCGCAGCTCGTAGGCGGACGAGCCGCGCTCGTCGAGGATGTCGAGTGCGTCGAGGAGCACGACCATGCCCTTGCGTTCGAGCATCTCGCCCACGAACAGCACGACCGGAGGCTCGTGGTCAGCGGTCGTGGTGGGCATCTCGGAGACCACAACCGAGTTCGCGATCACCGGCAGGTCGGTGGTCGCCATGTACTGGCCGATGTTCGCGAGCCCTGCCGGCGCGATGAGGATGTTCGCGCTGACCAGTCGGTCGAGCACCGCGAAGCCCAATCGGTGCAGCCGCGACACCCGGTAGCGACCCGGTGGTTCCATGTAGGGCGGCTGGCAGTGGTTGTGTCCCAGCACCCTCGCGCCGCGCAGGCGTGCCGCGGCCGCGATCGCGACCTGGCGCCACACGACGAACACCGGGTCCTGTACCGAGTGGGTGTGCACCACCGAGCCCCGTCGGGCGCGAACGAACGTGCCCCACGCGTGCGACAGGGCCCTGGTGAGGTTGCGCCACTCGAAGCCGCCGCGCGCGGAATCGTTCTGGGAGGTGTTGAAGAACACCATCTCGAAGGTCGCAGCCAGGACCTCGTCCTCGACGATGTCGAGCGCCACGGTGGGGATCCCACCTCGCACCGGCGGCCCGTGGGCGACCACGACCACCCGGATCCCGCTCGGGAGTACGGTGCCGCGCGCTGTCGATGGTCGTTGGGCCATGTCGGATCTATAGCATGGGGCAGGTGGACGTACGCATAGGAGTGACATACTCGCCACGCGAGATCGACATCCAGCTCGCGGATGACACCGACGCGGATGAGCTGCGCAACCGGATCGACTCGGCTCTCTCGGGTGACGGGTCGGTGCTGTGGCTCACCGACAAGCGCGGCCGGGTCGTGGGCGTGCCGGCCGACAAGGTCGCGTTCGTCGAGATCAGCTCGGAAGACGACGGCCGGGCGTTCGGCTTCTCGTCGTAGGGGATCTTCGGTGTCGTCGGTGCCGCTGCTCGACCGCAGGCTCCTCTTCGTCACCGGCAAGGGCGGTGTCGGCAAGACCTCGGTCGCCTCGGCGCTGGGAATACTGGCGGCCGGTGAAGGTCGCCGGACCCTGGTCTGTGAGGTGGATGCGAAGGGCAACCTCGCCGATTTCTACGGCGTCGGGCCTCTGTCGTTCTCGGGTACCAAGGTGCGCGAGCGACTGCACGCGATGACCATGGACACCGAGGAGTCGCTCAAGGAGTACATGAGCCTCCAGCTCCGCCTGCCGTTGCTCGCCCGCCTGGGCCCCCTCGCCCGCACCTTCGACTTCGTCGCGACCGCTGCGCCCGGGGTCAAGGAGATACTGACCGTGGGCAAGCTGACCTACGAGGTCAAGGAGGACAACTACGACCTGGTGGTGGTCGATGCCTCCGCCACCGGTCACGTGGTCGGTCAGCTCGCCTCGCCGGTTGCGATCTCAGAGCTGGTGAGCGTAGGGGTGGTGCGATCCCAGACCGAGTGGATGACCGACATCCTCACCGATCCGGCGCAGACCGGTGTCGTGGTCGTGACCGCGCCGGAGGAGATGCCGGTGACGGAGTCCCTCGAGCTCATCGCGAGGCTGGGCGACGAGACCGACATCGACGTGGCCGCGGTGATCGTCAACCGGGTGCTGCCTGAGCTGTTCAGCCACGGCGAGGAGGAGATCTTCGAGCGGGTCTGCGCCGACGTGGTGAAGGGATCACTCGCCGACGCGGTCGGAGCGGGCGTGGAGCTGGTCCTCGACGGCGCCCAGCTCGCGGTCGACATGCGCCGTGGCAGCGTCCCACACCTCGAACGCTTGCGTGCGGGCCTGCCCGAGGGGATGGCTGTGCTGTACGTGCCGTACCTGTTCCACCGCTCCCATGGCACGCGTGCGACACACCGCATCGCCGAGGCGCTCGGAGAGGAGCTGTTGTGACCGAGCGCCCGGAGCCCCTGAGGACCCTCGAGCAGCTCTGCACCGCGAAGGAGATCGTGATCTCCACCGGTTCGGGTGGTGTCGGCAAGACCACCACCGCGGCCGCGATCGGCGCGGTCGCGGCCGCGAACCTGGATGTGAAGGTGCTCGTGCTGACCGTCGACCCGGCTCGGCGGCTCGCGAACGCCCTGGGTCTCGAGCGCTTCGGCAACACCGAGGTCGAGATACCCGCCGGGTCGTTCACCGACGCCGGGGTCGACCCCGAGGGCGAGCTGTGGGTCGCGATGCTCGACACCAAGGCGTCCTGGGACGACCTCATCCGGCTGCACGCACCCGACGCCGAGACCCGCGACGCGATCCTCGCGAACCCGCTGTACCAGAACATCACCGGCAAGTTCGTCCAGAGCCACGACTACGTGGCCATGGAGCGCCTCTACGAGATCCACGCCTCGGGCCGCTACGACCTGATCGTGGTCGACACCCCGCCGACGCGCAACGCGGTCGACTTCCTCGATGCCCCCGAGCGCATGGCGGACTTCTTCTCGTCGCGGCTGTTGCGCTGGCTGATCACCCCCTACCGCTCCCGGCTGATGAACTTCGCGTCGAAGCCGTTCTACTCGGTCGCCGACCGGATCCTCGGCAGCCAGTTCCTCGAGGACATCGCCGAGTTCTTCATGTTGTTCCAGACGATGTACGACGGGTTCGTCGAGCGCGCCAGGGCGGTCACCGCCCTGTTGGGCGGCCCCCAGAGCACCTTTGTGGTGGTGTCGACCCTCGAGATAGCGCCCGCGCGCGAGGCGCGCTTCTTCTGTGACCTGCTCGAGGAGCGCAGGTACCACCTGGGCGCGCTGGTGCTCAACAAGGTGCTGCCCGAGTACATGCTCGAGCGCGCCGGAGCCGAGGCGGCGCGAGCACTCCAGCGCGACGCCGAGAAGCTCGCGTCGGACCTGGTCGACGACCTGGGCGAGCCGCGCGTGCCCGAGGCCCACCTGGCACACGTGCTCGGCGAGGCTGCGTCCAGCTTCCTCGACTACCAGGTGGTGGCGATGCGTGAATCCGAACAGCGCAACGAGCTCTCGTCGGTCCCGGACCTGGTTCTGAGCGTGCCCTATGCGACCGAGGACATCCACACGCTCGCGGCGCTGTTGGCCCTCGGCGCGAGGATCTGGACGTGAACGACCCACGGGACACCACGGGCGACCTGACACGCTTCCTACCGCCGCTGCGCGGCGACATGGCCGCGGCCAAGGAGGTGGACCTCGACGACGAGGAGGACTTCACCGCAGAACACGTCGCGCTCGTGGTTCCGCCGGTCGACCACGACGCCTCGCGTCACCTCAAGCGCCTGGTCGTCAGCTGGGCGATGCTCGCCGACTTCTCGTTCTCGGACCTCCTGTTGTACGTGCCTCTTCCCGTGCAGGCAGGGTCCCGGCCGCGCTTCCTGGTGGTCAACCAGGTCCGTCCCAACACCGGCCAGACCCTCTTCATCGAGGACGTGGTCGGGCGCACCGTGGACGACATCCAGCGGCCACTGGTCGCCCAGGCGGCCGCCGAACGCCGGATCATCGAGGACGTGGTCGACTCGGAGTGGTTGGGCCAACACGTGAAGGTCACCGCGGTGCCGGTCATCTTCGGCGGTGCGGTGGTGGCGATCATGGCGCGGGAGTCCCCGCTCGCGCTGGCACGCGAACCCGGTGACCTGGCGCGGACCTACCTCGAGATCTTCGATCGCCTGGCGGCGATGGTCGCGGTGGGTGACTTCCCGTTCCACGACGAGGAGGTCCTCTCGGCGGGAGGTCCCCGCGTCGGTGACGGCGTGCTGTTGGTCGATTCCACCGGACGGGTCACCTTCGCGTCACCCAACGCGGTCTCGGCGCTGCGCCGACTCGGGGTCTCGGGTGCGGTTCTGGGGGAGCTGGCATCGAGCTTCGGTCCCGCGGGTGACGGAGTGTTCCGCTCGTTCCTGTCGCGCCGCCCGGCGATAGCCGACGTGGAACACGGCGAGACGACGGTGGTCTCGCGCAGCATCCCGTTGCTCGCCGACGGCGTGGTCGACGGGGCGGTGGTGTTGATGCGCGACGTCTCGGAGCTGCGCAGCCGGGACCGGTTGCTCATCTCCAAGGACGCCACCATCCGCGAGATCCACCACCGGGTGAAGAACAACCTCCAGACGATCTCCTCGCTGTTGCGCCTCCAGGGACGGCGTCTGTCCGAGCCGAGCGCGAAGGCGGCCATCGACGAGTCGGTGCGGCGCATCGGCTCGATCGCCCTGGTGCATGAGACCCTCTCGCGTGGCGTGGCGGCCGACGAGGTGGACCTCGACGAGATCGTGCGTCCGCTGGTTCGGATGGTCGAGGACGGCCTCACCTCTCCCGAGAAGCCGGTGAGCTTCGAGATCGTGGGCAGCGCCGGTGAGGTCGGCTCACCCGAGGCGACCTCGCTCGCAGTGGTTCTGACCGAACTGCTCCAGAACGTGATGGACCACGCCTATCCGCTCGGTTCGCTGAGCAGTCGTGAACCGGGGCGGGTGTCGATCGCGCTGTCCCATGACGATGCGACGGTTGGGATCGTGGTGCGTGACGACGGTGTCGGCGCCGATGCATCCGGG
>CAYVYG010000096.1:0-9722 GCA_964454385.1 uncultured Microthrixaceae bacterium | reverse complement strand
AACCTGGTCACGAACTCGCCCGGTAGCGCACGCATCGCCCGGAACTGACGGGTCCTGGGTAGCAGGAACGGGGCTCCTGTTGGCATGCCCATCGCGTGCAGGTACCAGCCCAGGACTCCTGCGACGATGCTGTAGGTAGCTATGGACGCGACGGCAGCCCCCCAGACGCCGAGCAACGGAACGAGCACCAGGACCGCGCCGGCTGTGACCGCGAGGCCCAGCAGCTGCGACACCAGTGGTCCGCGCAGTCGGTGTTCAGCTCGCAGCACCTCCTGGGTGATGACCGTGAGGCCGAGGATGCCCGCGGCCGGGATCATCACAAGACAGAGCGTTCCGGCCTCCGTGAAGTCCCGGCCGAACAGCAGCGGGACGATCCAAGGTGAGATCGCTGAGAGCGGCAGCACGGTCGTGGTGATGATCAGCACGCTCAGCCTGAGCATGTGCTCGTACTCCCTCGTACGGGCCTCGCCGACCATCGGCGCGACCCTCGGGAGCACCATGTAGGTCACGACGTTCGTGACGATGAGCACCGACTGGCTCCAGGCAACCGCTGTCGCGTAGTTGCCCAGCTCATCCCGGTCGACCATGTTCACCAGGAAGGCCTGATCGATCCTGAAGTTCAGCAGAGCCGGGAGGGTGGCCAGCACGGTCGGCAGGCCATACCGCAACAGGGGCTTCACCCAAGAGATCCGGGGCCGGAGCTCCACCTGACGGGTAATGACGGCGAAACCGATCACCAGGGTCAGGAACTCCGCGCAGACGAGGGCCAGCGCATAGGTCGGAAGAAACCGGCTGGACATCGCCATGACCACCCCGAGCGCCAGTAGCGACGTGCTGTCGATGAGCAGGCGGATCGCATTCCATGCCTTCATGCGCCCCAGCACCCTCAATGGGTGGTAGGCGACGTTGAGCAGGCTCAGCAACACGATGCTGACCGAGAAGATGCGTCCTGCCGTGACGACTTCGCTCGATCCGTCTCCGATCAGCACAGGCGTCATCAGAGCCACGAAGGAGGCCATGATCACAGTGCTCACCCCGACCGAAGCCACCCCTGTACCGACTATCGCGCCTGCCTCCCCCGATGGTCTGTGAGCGCTGTAGTAGGTGGCCGCAGTCGGGATTCCGAGCATCGCGACCAGCGTCAGCAAGGTCGGCCAGTACATGAACGCAACCACCTGCCCACGACCGGTCGCCCCGAACCAGCGCGCAGCGAGGATCCCGAACACCAGTGAGGAGATACCTGATGCAGCGTTCGCGGCGAGGGTTGCGGTAGCGCCGCCCAGTGATCCCTTCTCGGTGTTGCGTTCGGTGTTCACCATCGTGGTCGAGCGTGCTCGCTCACGGGGCTTTCCGGGACGGCACCCGGTAGACCCCGATCATGAAGTGGCTGAACCACCAGGCGTCGATGTGTTTGAAGAACCGAGGTTTCGCCAGCAGCTTCAGCACCCCGGCCACGACTCTCCACAAGCGCGCCGAAGGACCTGTCCGTTCCGACTTGTAGAACACCTGCGGTTCGAATCCACCGACGTATCGTCGTTCCAACACCTCCAGACCCAATTGTCCCTCGAAGCGCTTCCAGAGCTCCGGATCCATCATCTCGGTGTTGTGGGCGGCGAGCAGTTCCGGGGCAACCCGTTCGAGGAACCACTTGTTGACGCCTCTCATGTTCGGACATCCCACCATCACGATCCCGCCGGGCTTCGCGAGTGCGACATGACGGCGCATCACCTCGCCGAGGTTCCCGAAGTGCTCTATCAGCCCCATCGAGTAGACGAGGTCGAACTGTCCGATGTCGAGGTCGGAGGCGAACATGTCACCCCGGTTCACCGTGATCGGCATCCCGAGAAGTTCGAAGTTCCGCTCGGTGGCCTCACAGCCGACCTCGCTGTAGTCGAGGATGGATCCCTCGACGCCGTAGCGCTCGATGAAGAACGCCATGTATGCACCGGGCGCGCCGCCCACCTCAAGAGCCGTGATGCCGGCTCCTGTCGGAACGTGCCGGTCGATGACCGACAGGATCGCATCCAGGCTCGCAGTGTGCCCCCAGTCGATGCGTCTGGGAAGAGCCATGGCCTCCCAGTAGGAATCCCAGTGCGCTGTGTCTGTGAATCGGGTGTTGGCGGCTCCGGAATCGGTCATTCTTGTTGCTCCTCAGGAGACTGAGAGGGTGTTCGTGGGGGTGTTCGCGAATGCGGTGGCGGCCCTTGTTCGGGCCGGTGACCCGTACAGATCTCCCCGAGCCAGTCGACGAAGGTGGAGTCGTTGCGTTCGGCGTTCCACCCTGACGCCCAGCGTGCTCGCCGCTCCTCGGAACGCTCGGGGTCGGTGAAGGCCTGTCGTACGGCGTCTGCAACTCGTTCGTGGTCCGCTTCGGGAGGCAGCAAGTGGTCGATGTCGTCGTCAACGAGTTCATCGGTTCCACCGACGCGAGTCGCAACCAGCGGTATGCCCGCGCTCTTGGCCTCCATCAGGGAGACAGGGACGCCTTCGGACTCCGATACGTTGAGGAACACGTCCCACGGGCCCTGCTCGAGCCGGCCCAACAGCTCATCGTGTGACACCTGGCCGTGCAGCCTCCAGGTCAGGTTCGACGGAGCGTGTGCCTGAAGGACCTGTTGCACCGAGCCAGTCAACGGGCCGCTACCGAAGTGGTGCCAGCTGAGACTTCCCGAGCCCTCGGTCGTGGAGTCGTCGCTCCCGATGCGGCGTGCGAGTGTGCACAGCGACATCGCGAGCAGCTCCGGTCGCTTGACCGCGGTGAGGCTCGACACGGAGATGATCCTTCGGGAGCCATCGTCCGATCGGGGCGCGCACCTGCGAGTACCGACCGAGCCCAGCCGCTTGGTCGAGATCCGCTCGGCGCACTCCGGGTGCTTGTCCCGTAGGTACTCGGATCCCACCTCGGAGACCGATGCCACGGCGGTAGCAGATCGGACAGCGGTTTCCTGCATGGGGATCAGCGGGGGGTCGTGGCGATTCCAGAACAGATCATCTCCGTGTGCCCTGCTCACCACCGCAGCGTCGGGCCATGCAGCGCGCAGGGCTGCCGTTTGGGGGCCGAGCCAGTAGGTGTACGCGATATCGGGTGCTCGTTGTTGTCGACGGGCCCATCGGTGGACCAAGGAGTACCTGCCCACGGCGAGCACGGTCTGTGGGAGTGCCCGTGGGCCGGCGTGCCGGACCGACCAGCGGATTTCGCGAACGAGAGTCGTCCAGCAACTCGTCCACCGGATCGCCAGCAGCCGACGGAAACGACCGTTGGTCCCGGCCAGGGAGCAGTCGACGCGGACGTTGTGCGGAACCTTGCTGAGAGAACCGCGGGCGAAGAGCGGAACGACGAGGACGTCGTCGAACCGGGCTGCGAGGGCCCTGATCTCAGTACGCATGAAATCCGTGTAGTCCCCGAACGGGAAATCGTTCGTCACCAGCACGAGTCGCCCGGACGAGCGATCAGACGACACGCTTGATCCGTCGTCGTTCACTTGCCGGTGGCCAGTTGCTCGACAGCGCTGCAGATGGTCCCGAGATCTGTCTCCGACAGGTGAGGGTGAACCGGTAGCGAGAGAACTTCTGCCGCGGCGCTCTCGGCTTCAGGGCAGCGCGAGATCGCGACTCTGGGATTGTTCCGATAGCACGCGTAGTCGTACGCGGGGCGCGGGTAGTAGATACCGCAGCCGACCCCGGCTGCCTGCAGTCCGGTTACCATCGAGTCGCGATCCACGGCGGACTCCTGGGTGACGCGGATGGTGTACTGGTGCCAGACGGATGTCGCACCCTCGAACACAGTCGGGATCACGATCCCAGGGATCCCCCCGAGTCCCGCCGAGAGCTGCTCGGCGTTGTCCTGGCGGGTCCTCGTGGTCTCGGCAATGCGCTCGAGTTGGGGAATGCCCACGGCTGCCTGCAGCTCGGTCATGCGGTAGTTGTGACCCACGAGCTCGTACAGGTAGCGCTCACTCATGCCTTGATTGCGCAGCAGTCGTAGACGGTCAGCGATGTGGTCGTCGTCGGTGGTGACCGCCCCGCCCTCGCCGGTCGAGATGTTCTTCGTGGCGTAGAAGGAGAAGGAGCCGAGTCCGAAGCCGCCGACGCGTCTTCCGGCGATCTCAGCTCCGTGGGCTTGTGCAGCGTCTTCGATCACCGGCAGGTTGCGGTCCTCCACGGCCGTGAGTACGCCGGGCATGTCAGCTGCTTGACCGAACAGATGAACCGGCATGACCGCTGCGGTGGCGTCACTCAGCGCATCAGCAATGCGATCGGGGGAGATGTTGAACGTCGCCGGATCGATGTCCGCGAACCTGACCGTTGCGCCTGACTGCAGTATCGCGTTGACCGAAGCCACGAAAGTGAAAGGGCTGGTGATGACCTCATCACCCGGACCGATTCCGACCGCTTCGAGCGCCGCCACGAGGCTCACGGTTCCGTTGCTCATCGCCACCGCATGCCGGGTGCCTGACATCTCGGCTACCAGGGCCTCGAATCGCTCCACCATCGGGCCTTGGGCCAATCTCCCGGAATCGAGCACCTGCTCGACGAGGCGCCGTGCCTCAGGGTCGGTTCTGACAACGGTGATGGGGATCATTGCTTCGTCCTGTGGTGGTTCTGGCCATCGTTCTCTTCGGCGCATCGGTCGCAGATGAAGGTGTCGGGCCTGTCTCCACCGTGCTGCGCCACGCGGCCGCATTCGCACATCCAACCGATGACCCTTGCCGGGTTTCCGACGACCAGGGCGTGGTCCTCGACCGGTGCTGTGACGACGGAGCCTGATCCGACGGTCGCGAACCGGCCGATCGCGTTGCCGCACACGATCGTTGCGTTCGCCCCGATCGAGGCCCCCCTGCCGACAGATGTACCGATGACGGTCCAATTCGACGACACGGCTCTCGGATAGAGGTCGTTGGTGAACACGGCACTGGGGCCTACGAACACCTCGTCGTCGATGGTCACGCCTGAGTAGACCGACACATTGTTCTGGATCTTGACGTGGTCACCGATGGTTGCTCCCGAATCAACGAACACGTTCTTGCCCAGGGTGCAGTCGGTGCCGACGGTTGCTCCGGATCGGATGTGGCAGTGATGCCAGACGCGCGAGCGAGCGCCTATGGCTGCGCCCTCTTCGACGATGGCGGTCTCGTGGCTGGAATACGCATCATCGGACTCGTTCACGGGACACCCGGCTCGGTAGGGACCTCCGATCGTCTGTCGGCGCTCTTGGGCGCTCGCAGGATCGTAGGGTCGTGATTCACTCGCTGGCAGTGCTAGTCCAGCAACTCATGGTATGCGCCCCGCGACGGTGCCACGAGCACTGCACAAACGTTCTGCGATCCTGCTGCGGACGCGGCCCGCGCTGCCTCGAAGAGGTCGGCATAGGTGGTTCGGCCCGCGACTGCGACCAGGACGACCGCACCAGCCGCGGTGACTCCGGAGACGAATCCGGGTTCCGGTGGCACCGACTCGAGCAGCTCGACCGCATCGAAATGGGGATCCGAGTCGAGGATCTCGAACGGGCCAGCTCCGTCGGTACGCGCATCGACGGGTGCCACGACAATCGGCATCGCCTCTTCACCTGCTGCGGCGAGAATCGTGGGACCGATCAGGTCCAGACCGGTGCCGTGCTTGTCGGCGACCGCCACCACCGGTAGTCCGTTGCGCTCGACGAAAGAGCGACGTCGCACTCGGTGGTCCATCAACGTGAGGACCATTGTTGCGCCGATGCCCACGAAGACCCCGGCCATGGCTCCGGCGGCCAGCAGGATCTTCGATGTGCCATCACTCGAACTCCGCACGGTGACCGCCGCGGAGGGGGGTGCTGCGATGAACGCACCCAGAGAGTCCTTGATCGCCTGATCACCGATCAACTGCTCCTGCAATCGGATCCTCTCCACCTCCATCGGAGTGTCGTCCTCGTCGCTCTGCGCGATCTCCTCGAGGCGCGATTGTGCAGACTCGATACGTGACTCGACGAAAGCCAGCGCGGGTTCCAGGGCATCGGTGACATGATCGGTCCACCGTGCCGCGAGTACCTGGTCGATCTCGGCCTGCAACTCCTCCGCCGACGCTTCGTCGGGTCCGGTCACCGTGATGTCGATGGTGGGCCGCGATGCGCGATGGGTGATCTCGGCCTTCGCGTTCGTCTCGATGTCACCGAGTTGGGTGGCCAGATCCTCACTCAGATAGACGGCTTCGGCCACCGCGTCGATCAGCGGTCCGGATCCGCTCAGGTTCGACAGGGAGGACAGGTCGGTGACCTGCACGACCGAGCTGATCTCGACGCGCTCTCCGGATGTCGTCAGAGCGGCCGTGACGGCTCCGAGAGCAGCCGTCGCCGCGACGATGAACCACAATCGCCTGGCTGCCATGAGGTAGGAACGCAGGTCTGGTCGCGTGTCGTACACGCTGACTTCCTAGCATGGCGGTGTGGCGTTGACGCAGACCTGTGATCCGTCGAACCTGCTCGACGCGTCGGGTGTTTCGGGTGGCCGCACTCCGTTGTGGATCCGTTTGACGCTCTGGACCCTACCGACCTTCGCCGCGGTGGGCGGCGGCTTCCTGTCGCTGTCAGCGGGACCTGTCGAGTTGTATCCGTTCAAAGTGATCGTCCCGGTAGGGTTCTTGCTGGCCGTGCTGACCGTGAGCTCCGATCGGAGGATCAGCGGAGAGGTCTGGATCCTCCTCGGGCTCATGGTGTGGGCGGCTCTCGGCACCACCTGGGCGGCGGATCCGGGCGGTGCAGTCAAGTCGGCTTCGGTGTTCTTGTTCGCGGCGCTTCTGTTCGCTTTGCTGGACTGGTGGTCCCAGCGCTGGCCATCGGTCACCGTGGGTGGCGTTGTCTCGGGTTGGCGGCTCGCGCTGGTGGCAACCGGGCTGGTCGGCGCATGGGAGCTCGCAACCGGCTCACACCTTCCGACGGATTTCATCGAAGCGGGCAAGTCGGGCTCCGAGGGCGTGATCCTCAGCGTGTTCCAGAACCCCAATGACTACGGAGCCTTCCTGGCGATCAGCATCCCGATCGCGCTCTATCCGGCCGGGCGGTTTCGCTGGCTGTCGGTTCCACTCGCCTCCGTGTCGGCGGTCTTCCTGGTCCTGAGCGGTAGTCGATTCGCGATGATCGGGTTGCTGCTGGCGCTGGTCGTGGCAGCGGTTCGTCTTCGTCACCGGTGGTGGACACCACCAGCGACCTGGATCACCGTCCTTGCCGGTGTTGGGGGGTTCATCCTGTTGTCGACCCTCGGTGTGACGCTGGTGGAGAAGTTCCTGGCGTTGACTGAGACGGGGGCGTTCGGGGAGACATCAGCTGGATCACGTCTGGGCCTCATAGGCAACGGGCTCTGGGCAACGTTGCGAAGCGGTGGGCTGGGTCTCGGTGGCGGTGGCTTCGAGCAGATGATGCTCTCAGGGGACGGAGTCGTGCACACCAGGGCCGGCGAGGTGAATCCACACAACATGTGGGTGGAGGTGCTCTCCGAGTTGGGCATCGTCGGGTTCGCAGCCTTCGTCTGCCTGCTCGGGATGATCTGGGGTCGGGTGCATCGCTCGGGCGTCGGTGATGCACCCGAGACGCTGCTCTGGGCCGCGCTCGCCTCCTACGCCGTCGCGGTATGCACATCCAGCTCCTACCTGGACTCACCAGTGGGGTGGATGTTCCTGGCCACGGTGTGCGTGATAACGGCAACGGCAGCGAGGGATCGGCCGTGTCGGTCCGGATCGCCGTTGTCGGGCGACCCGGCGATGCTGCACGTGCGTGGGTTGAGCGGTTCCGAGAGATCGTCCAGGTGAGCCCGACCGTGACCGCTGAGGACGAGGTTCGACTTGCGACGTACAGCTCACCTGGGCCCTGGAGCGTGGTCGAAGCCGTATTCGCTGCCAGCTTGTTGCTTGCGGGTACCCTCGGCCCGGTCTACCGCCTGAACCTCGAACTGGGCGGTCGACCGTTCGACTACGCGGAGGACCCTCGAGTAGTTGCGGTCTTTGCTGTGTTCTACCTCGTGGCAGCCATCCTGGGTCTCCGCTGCAGGGGTGGGGTCCACTTGCTGCCGCTCGGGCTCTCGGTCGTGTTCGTTGTGATCCTCATGAGCTCGAGTCTGTGGTCGGTCGACCGACGGCTCAGCGCCATCCAGTCCGTCTTGGCGGCCATGACCCTCCTATCGCCTTGGTACCTGGTCCGCAGATACCGCGCTTCCCAGGTGTTGGCGCTGGCGTGGTCGGCGACGTTCGCAGGGATCTTGGCGTCTCTGCTTCTCGTGGTCGCGGACGACGAGCTGGCCCTGGATGTCCGCGGCGACTGGGCAGGGCTCTACTTCAATCGCAACTCCCTCGGAATGGTGGCAGGTCTGTGCACGGTTCTGGGGCTGGTCTGTGCGCTTTCCGACCTGCGCGGCGTTCCCGAGCGTCTGTGGGTGATGCTGCGGATCGCGGCCGGCGCCTCCGTTCCGCTGGCCGCGGTGTCGCTGTGGGGATCGGGGTCGCGCACAGCGCTCGTCTCGACGGTTGCCGCACTGGCTGTCTGGGGTGGGGCCGCGCTCCTCACGACGTTCAGTCGGCGTAGGGCCGGCCTGATGGTGTGGATGCTGTTGGGAGTGGGTGCATTCGTGATGGTCGTCATGGTCAGGGCGGGTGCTGGCCTCCTGGGCAGCGACCCAACTCTGCAGGGCCGGACCAAGATCTGGTCGTATCTCGTCGACCGCGTCCTCGATCGGCCACTGACAGGTGACGGTTGGTTGGCCACCTTCGGAACGCTCGAGTTCTGGCGCTTCCAGAAGGCCAACCTGAACTACGGCGTGCAGAGCGCCCACAACAGCCTCCTGGAGGTCGCGGTGGGTGCCGGCATCATCGCAGCAGGTATCCTGGTCGTACTACTGGTCATGGGTCTGCAGGTGGGCGTTCGCGATGTGGTGAATCCACCACATCGGAGCGGGGCACTAGTCGTCGCGGTCTACTTCGTGGTCACCGGCGCCACCGAGACCGTGGTCGGCGCCAACCATCTCCTGTGGATACTGTTCCTCGCCGTCTGCGCCTACCGGTGGCCTGGATCCGCGCGGCGTTCTCGAGGGATCTCCGGGTCTACTTGACAACCATCTTCCGGCACCCGAGAACAGTGTGGGATCCCTTTCCCGAGTTCATCGCGACCATGCAGATGGTTCGGTTACCCACCCCCGTCTTGACGTTGAAGTCGAAGCCGCGGTTCTTGCGCATCGAGGGATCCGATGCTCGCGTGCGTGTGTTCGGGAACTTGGCCACTGATCGCTTCCAGACGGTGTCGGTGATCGCCACGACATCGATGTGATCCCGGGTCTTCGGGTCATATGCCCATCCGGTCACACGGATCCAACCGTTGGCCGGGTTCGACAGTGAGATGAACGCTCCGATGGGATCGCCAGTGGGTATGTAGACGGTCCTGCAGTCCACTCGCGCGTCGAAGCCGACGGCGAGGTTGTTCACTCTCACACAGACCTGACGACGACCGGACGCGATCCCACTGGCTGTGAGGCTCACCTTTCCCGAGGAGTTGGACTTGGCGACCTGCTTTCCGGATATCTCGAGGTAGACGGGCCGATTCCCGGGTCCATCCGGATCCGAGAACGTCGCAGAGACCGTGATCCGTCCGGGCCCCGTGGCGATGCTCGTTATCGAGCCCTTGGGGGAGTCGACCGTGCTTGCACGCAGGAAGTCCTTGATCTGCTGAGCGCGGTTGCGAATCCCGGGCATGGCGTTGAGCACCCTGC
>CAYVYG010000095.1:0-9838 GCA_964454385.1 uncultured Microthrixaceae bacterium | reverse complement strand
CAGCAGCACGCGCCGACACTCGAACGCACGCCGTTCGACACCAGCCACCTAGGGCCGTTCCAGATTGGCAGAAGGAACCCCACCGAGGGTGACCCAGCGCGCCCATGTCCGGGGGTTTCGCGGAACCCCCAGAGGCCCGGGACCGCACGATAACCCGTGAGAAAACGACGCAGAACAACGTGTGTTGGCAGCCCCCGTTCTTCACTGCGCGAACGAGCGGCCATTCGTCACGCCGGTGGCGCAACCAGCCGTGTGGGTCCATCGACCTACCAAAAGGCGGAGAAGTCGGTCCCGCGGACGAGGCCCCGTCTCCCCGGTCCTTTGATCGTCCCGGGTGCGCGGAGTAGACCCGGGTCGTCATGAGCAGCGTCATCGATCCGACCAGCAACGCCTTCGTCGCCCTCGGCGCGTTCATCTCCACCTCCGGGCACCAACGGGTGGCCCGGGCGATCTACGAGCTGCTCGCCACCGGAAGCCCGGCACAGCCCACTGCGATCGCCGAGCGTTCGCGCGTATCGGTTGCCGAGGTCGAGCGATACCTCGGCGAGTGGCCGGCGACGTTTCGCAACTCCGACGGCGCGGTGACCGGGTTCTTCGGGTTGGCCAGCCATCCCGGGTACCGGCACCGCCTTGATGTGGAGGGTTTGGGCACGGCGTGGACCTGGTGCACCTATGACCCTCTGTTCATCACCCGGGTGCTGGGTGTCACCGGGGTCGTGACGTCGCAGTGTCCCGTCACCGGCACGACGGTGCGTCTCGTCGTGACACCGCAGGGTGTGGCCGAGGTCGAGCCATCGACTGCGGTGATGTCGATGCTGTCACCCGATCGCGCATCGGTGGAGAACATCATCACGAGCTTGTGCCGGTACATCGCTCTGTTCGGGACAACCGAGCATGCCCACTCCTGGACGAGCGCTGATCCCGGCACGTTCGTGGTGTCGATCGATGATGCGTTCGAGATCGCGCGGCGCATGACCGACAGCGTGTTCGGCGCGGTGCTCGACACGTGGGACGCTGAGATGGTTGATTGAAGAGTTGACCCCCGTCCGCTGGGGTGACTGGAGCTTGGGTGACCGCGTGATGGTGGGGCGGTTGTCGGTTTCCGGCGATGCTCACTACCATCCGCGAACGGGGGCGCCCACGGTGCCTGCCGAAAGGAACCACTTGGTGACCCAGCAGAGAGTGGCGGTCGTCGGAGCCGGCGTGAGCGGCCTGGTTGCGGCACGCACCCTGGCGGACCTCGGAGCCGAGGTGACCGTCCTCGAACGGTCGTACCGCCCCGGCGGGCAGGTCCGCACGATCGACTTCGCCGGCCACCGCGTCGACGTGGGGGCCGAGGCCCTGCACCTCGCAGGCCCCCACGTCACCGGCATGCTCGACGACCTCGGCCTGCGTGGGGATCTCGTGAGTGCGAGAGCGACCTGGACGTGGATCTGGACCGACCGCGGCCTTCGTCGACTACCTGCGGGGGTGGGTCCCGCCGGACCGACCAGGATCGCGCCGCTGGTCACCTCAGGTGTTCTGGGTCCGTTGGGGCTCGGACGTGCGGCGCTCGAGCCACTGGTGTCGCGTCGCTCCACCGAGGGTGACGTTTCTGTCGGGGACTTCCTGGGGCGCCGCTTCGGCCGACAGGTGGTGCAACGGCTCGTCGACCCGCTCCTCGGGAGCCTGCACGCCGGTGACGTGCATCGCCTGAGCCTGCTCGCCGCCACGCCCTACCTCGCCGCCACGGCGCGTCGACGACGGTCGCTGGTGCTCGGTGGCCGCGGCCGGGCTGGATCGGTGGGCGCCTCGTTCGTCAGCTTTCACGGCGGGCTCGAAACGCTCGTATCTGCACTGGCGGACCATCAGGCGGTGGAGCTTCGAACAGGCACCGAGGTTCGGGCCGTCCGGGTCGATCCTGAGAGCTCGAGGGGTACGCCGGTCGGACTCGATCTCAGCGTCGGCGCGCCGATCGAGGTGGACGCGGTCGTGCTGGCGGTGCCGGCCCGTACCGCAGCATCGATCCTCGGTGCCGGTGCCGGTGCCGGTGCCGGTGCCGGTGCGGGTGTCGACGAGTGGCCAGGTAGCGGTGCTGTCGGTGCGGGGCTCTCGGAGCTGCATACCGCATCGGTGGTGACCGCGTTGGCTGCGTTCCCCGTCAGTGAGATCGAGCGCCTGGATGCGTTCAGGGCCACCGGGATCCTCGTGCCCTCCGGTGAGGGCCGCTTCCTCAAGGCCGCCACCAACCTGTCGCGCAAGTGGCCCCAACTCGAGGACCCCGATGTGTTCATAGTGCGGATGTCGGCCGGCCGCGCCGGTGCCGAGGATGTCACCAGGTTGTCCGACGACGCGATCGTCGGGAAGCTCCTGTCGGATCTGGGCGCAGCGACGGGACTTCGATCCGAGCCCTCTGCGGTGCACGTCGAACGCTGGCCGCGTGCGATGGCACAGCTCGAGGTCGGTCACCTCGAACGGATGGCCAGGGTCCGGGCGGCGTTGGCGCAACAGGGTGCGGTCGCACTCGCAGGCGCTCCCTACGAAGGGGTCGGACTGGCATCGTGCATCCGTTCGGGGCGTGCCGCCGCGGAGATGGTCGCGGACCCCGACAGATCGCGCATCGGAGCGAGAACATGACCACCAACTCACACAGGGCGATCAGGACACTTCACCAGGACCTCGACGAACGTCCCTTCCTGGTCATCTGGGAGGTGAGCCGCGCGTGCGCGCTGGTGTGCGCCCATTGCCGGGCTGACGCGCAGCACCACCGTGATCCACTCGAGCTGACCACCGAGGAGGGTCACCGCCTGCTGGACGACCTTGCCTCCTACGGGCCGCCCCGGCCGATGGTCGTGCTGACAGGGGGTGATCCCTTCGAGCGCGACGATCTCGAGGACCTCGTGAGCCACGGCATGCAGATCGGCCTGCACGTCTCGTTGTCGCCATCGGTCACCCCGTTGCTCACCGCGGATCGCCTGGTGCGTCTGCGATCCGCGGGCGCTTCCGCGGTGTCGCTGTCCCTCGATGGAGCGGTTGCGGGCACCCATGACGGCTTCCGTGGCGTCGAGGGGGTCTTCGAGCGCACTCTCGAAGCCGCAGGCGAGGTGCGCTCAGCCGGGCTGCGCCTGCAGATCAACACCACCGTCACCGCTGACAACGTCGAGGAGCTTCCTGCGATCCTCGACATCGTCACCGGTATGGACGTCTCGCTGTGGAGCGTGTTCTTCCTGGTCCCGACGGGCCGGGGTGAGAACCTCGCGGTCCTCGGGGCGCACGACGTCGAGGAGGTCCTGCACTGGTTGCACGAGGTCGGCGACCGCGTGGCGATCAAGGCGACCGAAGCTCCGCAGTTCCGTCGCATCGCAATCCAACGCAGCGCCTCCTCGGATCCCGACTCCGAGCACCCACCCGGGCCCCTTCGAGCGAGGTTGAGGTCCGCGACCTCTGCGTTCGAGCCGGATCCGGGTGCCGCGACAGCGCGGTCCCGGCGCCCACCGCTGGATGTCAACGCGGGTCGGGGCTTCGCGTTCGTGGACCACCACGGTCACGTCTATCCGAGCGGGTTCCTCCCACTGCGTGCCGGGTCGGTCCGCATCAAGCCCTTCCCGGAGATCTACCGGGAGTCCCCGCTGCTGCGCTCCCTGCGGGACCCCGACCGGTTGGCGGGACGCTGTGGGATCTGCGAGTTCCGCGAGATGTGTGGTGGATCCCGGTCTCGTGCGTACGCGCTGAACGGGGATCCATTGGCAGAGGATCCTGGGTGCTCCTGGGTTCCCGGACCGACCGGCGACAGGGCAATACCACCCGGCGATGGGGCAGTCGTGGACGTACATCGGTAGCGTTGGACCGATGCGACGGGGACGGGGATCGTGGCGCAGGAGGTCGCTGTGGTGCGCGCTGGCGACGCTGTGGGTGGGCGCGGTCCTCGCTCCGAGCGGTGCTGCCGCCGGCGCTCCGACGGTTCACTCCCAGGATCACCCTGCAGCCGGCGATGCCCCTGTTCTCGGTGACGATCATGCCGACGGTGGTGAACGGGAGACCGATCACCTCGCCGAGGCCCTTCGGGAAGGGACGCCGGAAGAGCTCCAGCGCCGCCGCGAGGAGATCGCCCGACGTCTCGAGGAGGCCGGATCCGCGGCGGAGCTCGCACGGCGGACCGAGGCTGAGGCCGCTCAGGCTCTCGCGGAGATCGACGGGGCACTCGCCGCGGCGCAACAGGAGGTCGCCGATGCCACGGTCGCGGTGAACGAGGCGACCGCCGAGTTGGAAAGCACCCGAACTCGCCACGTAGCTGCGCAACAACGAGCGCGGGATGCGGAGGCGGATCTGCGGGCGGCGGCGGTCGACATGTTCATCAACCCGCCGCAGGCCCACAGCGTGCGAGCAGCTCTCTCTGGCACCGTCGAGGAGGAGATGGCCTCCACCGGGCTGCTCGTGGGTCGCGCCGAGACACGGCGCCAGCTCTCGGTCCGGCGCGACCGCGCTCGTCTCGCGGCAGCCAGGGCAAAGCGATCAGCGCAGGTGGCGACCGACGCCGCGACCGCAGCCCGCGCCACTGCAGAGCAGGCCACCACGGAGCTGTCGGCCCAGCTCGAGCTCCGCAATGCCGAGTTGCAACGACGCCGTGAGGAGCTGGCCCTGGTCGAATCAGAGGTGTCGGACCTGCAGCTCACTGACTCGGTGCTCGCGACACGCCTGGCCCTCGACGGTCTCGCGCGCTCGGGTTCGGTCGCCGCGGTGGCTGGACCCGACGGAAACTGGGTACCGATCAGCGACGGGTTGCCGACCGGCGCCGACATGGTCCGCATCGGTGAGACCGGCGTGCGTGTGCACCACTTGGTCGCCCCCAACGTGTGGGCGATGTTCCTCGCGGCTCTGGAGGACGGGGTCGTGCTCGATGGCAGCGCGTTCCGTGATTCGTCGCGCCAGATCCAGCTCCGAGCGAGCCACTGCGGCACCTCCTACGAGGCGCTGTTCACGATGCCATCGTCGAGTTGCTCGCCTCCGACGGCGCGTCCGGGCCAGTCGATGCACGAGCGCGGCCTGGCGATCGACTTCACCGAAGGCGGCCGGACGCTCAGCCGCTCCAGCGTCTCGTTCCTGTGGTTGGTGCAGAACGCGGCCGACTTCGGGTTCTTCAACCTGCCCTCCGAACCCTGGCACTGGTCGGTCAACGGCAACTAGGAGCGTGGGTCTGTAGCGCAGATCTCGTGCATGGACTCGTGCATGGAGATGCAACAGTTGTGCTAGCCCCTCGAGATGCTGTGAGCGATCGGATCTTCGTGTCGCCTACCGCGGAGCCTCTCTGACTCAAGCGCGGTTCGTCAGTCAGTCAGTGTCGATCCGACGCTGGGTGACTCGGCAGCGGTGCTTCAGTCACGGTGAGGTGGAGGGTTTCGATGGCATCTGGCCCGGTCGCATGTTCATGCTGCTGACCGTATGTCCAATCGCAGTCTTCGATTGCTGACCCACGTTCCTAGCGGACCGCCGGCCGTGTCACCCTCGACCCCGGTGCTCAGGCGTACTCGAGCGCTACCGCCGCCTCGGGGGCGTGCACGTGGAAGGTGAGGCTCTCCTCGATGTAGAGCTCCACCGTCTCAGCGTCCGCGTGGGTGAACCCGATCGAGTAGTCCTGACCGCAGTAGAGCTCGAAGTCGTCGCCGCGCAGCGACAGCACGACCGCGCCGTTGACAGCCGGCGCGTACACCACCGGGCCCTGCAGGATCAGCCTGAGGCGTTCGAGGATCGGGTAGCCACCGTCCTCGGTCGACTCGAGGATCCCCGCATAGCAGTCGGGACCCAGCGCTATTCCGTAGGGCCCCTCCACGCCGGCGTCACGCAGGCAGGCTACAGCCATGGCGGTCCATGTCGGGTAGCGCCCGTAGTCGGTGTGGATCTCGATCGGATCGTGGGGCGAGACCTCGACGATCCCGTGGATGTCGCCGGCTGCATAGCCGTGGAAGACCGCACGGTCCTCGGCGCGGGCAACCGAACGTGCCGCGTCGACCACCGGATCGAGATCCGGCGACTTGTGACCCCGGTCGATGGCGTCGATCTCCCGCCGGTTCAGGGTGAACGGGGCGCGGAGCTCCACATAGGTCTGCACCAGACGTCGGGCTGCGTCGACGCCATCGGAGGGCGATTCGCCGATGGGGTCGACGGTGCCGAGCGTGACCGCAGCCGCTTCCCAGCCGTGGGGACCGCTGAAGTCGACCAGACGACGAGCGGCGAGGAAGTTCTCGAGCGCCCGCTTGGCCTCGGAGTCGATCTCGGCCCAGGCCGCGTCGGTGATCGGGGCGATGTCGCGGTGCAGGTGGTTCATGTCAGTTCCTTCCCGGGGTGTTCCTTGAGGCTGCCGATCCGAAGGGAGCTCGTCTCACCGGATCGGGCGGCCTCGGGCTCGCGTTCAGAGGGTTCCTCCGAACCAGCCATCGCGGCTTCCTCCACCTCGGTTATCGGCCCCTCGGTGAACAGGTAGGTCCGCAGCTCCTCGTCGAACTTGTCGTCGTGACGACGCAGCCACTCGATCGCCATGGCAGCGTGTTCCTTCTCCTCGTCGCGGTTGTGGGCGAGGACCGCGGCCAGGCTCTCGTCGGTGGTCGCCTCCACCCGCTGGTCGTACCAGTCGACGGCCTCGAGCTCCTCCATGATGGAGACGATGACCCGGTGTCGGTCCACGACGTCGCCGCTCAGCATCGACAGCGGTTCGTGGTATCCCTCACTTGCCATTGATGATCCTCCGGTTGCACCGAGTGGTGCCGTTGCTGTCGATCTCGTCCCGGTCCAACTTACAGGTCCCGGCGACCAGGTGTGGTCGGGGTAACGGCTACGAACCCGACAGCGCTTCGCGGAGCATCGCGGCGAAGCCGCTTCCGTCGATGTAGCGCATGTGCTCGACGCGCGAGGAGAACCTCCAGGTGTCGCCGACACGCACGTAGGTGTCGTCGTAGACCGCGCCCACATCGAGGATCTCGGCCACGCCCTCGTAGGTGACCCCGTTGCGGTTGAACACGTGCACGCGCCCGGTCGCGGTGTCGTCGTCGACGAGGGTGACCTCGTGGGAGGACATCGAGTGCATGCACCACTCGAAGACTGTGAACGCTTCGGGGAACCACGCGGCCACCTCGGAGGGGGTGCCCGCGATCCCACCCGTGGCGGTGTAGTCGATGTGCGCATCGGCGGTGAACAACGACTCCCAACGTCTCCAGTCGCGGTCATCGACCGCATGTCCGTACGCGATCGCGAGGTCACGGATGGCGGCCTCGTTCGCGAGTTGTCCGCTGTCGGGTACCAGGCCGTCTGTTGACGAGCCGCTGTGGACCGGGGCGGTGCTGGTCGGGCCGGTGCTGGTCAGGCCGGTGCTGGTCGGGCCGGTGCTGGTCGGGTCGTGGTCGTTCATCACGCGCACACTAGGTCGTCACCGCACCGTCGTTCAGTGGGTCGTCCTCGATCGAGCTGTGCTCTCCAGCCGACCCGGACTCCTCGGGGTCGTCGTACGCGCTGCGCGGGGGGAAGGGGTCTCCATCGGTGAGCTTGGCGATCGCATAGCGGCCGTACTCCTTGCCGGTGGCGATGACCGGCACCACCAGGAGGGCACCGATCAGGCCTCCGACCTGCACTCCCACGAGCAGACCGATGATCACCGTGGCTGGTGAGAGGCGCACCGCCCGGCCGGTGATCAGCGGGGCCATGAGGTTCGCCTGGAGCTGCACCACCACCAGGTACAGCGCGACCACCAGGGCGGCGAACGCGAGGTTGGACCAGTCCAACTTGGTCGATCCGAGCGCGAGCGCGGCCAGCACTGCCGGTATCGCAGCCAGGATCGGGCCGAAGGTGGGGATCATGTTGAGCACCGCGAGGGTCACTGCGAACACGAACGCTCCGGGCAGACCGATGATCATCAGGGTGATCCACATCAACAGACCGACCGCCAAGCTGTTTAGGAGCTGGCCGTAGAGGTAGCCGCGCCATATGGCCATGGTCCGGCTGCCCAGCCGGTCGATGTCACCGCGGTGTTCGGCGGGAACGGTGCGCCTGAGCGCGGCGCGGAACTTCGAGCTGTCGGCGTTCAGGTAGATCGCGACCAGCACGGTGATGATCCCCGACATGAACCCTGCCAACAGGGTCGAGCCGATGGTGCTCACCGAGGAGGTGATCCCCCCGAACAGCGAGTGGACCTGATCCGAGCTGAGCGAGAGTCGCTTCTCGTCGTCGTCGCCTCTTTCTGAGTCGCGCTTCCCGGCGCTGGCACTCCTGGAATCGCTTCTGTCGGTGTCGCTCCTGCGGAGATCCTCCAGCCACGGATCCACGGTGTCGCTCAGATCAACCGTGTAGCCGACGATCGTGAACTCGCGAACCGATTCGAGGGTGTCGATCGCAGTGGAACGCAGCGACTCCTCCGCTTCGGCGACGTCGATCTCCGAGACAGCGCCTATGACTCCGTTGACCATGAGGAACCCGAGCATCAACACACCCAGGAACACCGCGACGTAGCTGGTGAGCAGCGCGAGGCCCCGCGGGAAGCGCAGCCTCAGATGCAGGAACCTGATCATCGGGGCGACGAGGAACGCGATCAACCCCGCGAGTGCAGCGAGGGCCAACACGTTGCGGGCCAGGTAGACCACTCCCGCAGCGACGATCACCAATCCGATCGCCATCGTGCGCTTGGTGGGCGCACTCCATGTCGGCGAGTGCGGGATCGCGGCCGTCTCGTCATCCCGAGGTTCGCCGGTGGTGCCGGCATCGTCGCGGGGATCTGGGGTGTCTTCGGGCATCCGGGTCACCTCGGGTCGACAGGCGCGTGGAGCGCCGAGTACCCACAACGCTGCACTCTCGGAGGACCTCGACGGTGGACCGTCGGCTGCGATCACCTCAGCACGACGGTCCACCGATCAGGTCGCGTCGCCGGTCGGGGACCTCCCGGGGCTCAATCGAAGCGCGGGTCGCCGCGGATGGTGCGCTTGATCTCGATCACGCCATCGGTCAGTGCGAACCCGGCCACTGCCTCGAACAGCGCCACTGCTTCTTCGCCGCGCGGGATCCGATCGATCACCGGGCCGAAGTAGGTGGTGTTCATCGGATCGGCCGGGTCGTAGGTCACCACCGGGGTTCCGACGTCGTCGCCGGTGCGCGACAGAGCTTCGTGGGTCTCGCCGCGCATGAAGCCGTCGAGGGAGGTGTCGTGCGCTCGTTCGATCAGTGATGCGGCCAGACCTGTTTCGGCCAGCGCCTCGGACATCAACCCGAGGTGCGCCCCGTCGGTCGCGTCGTCGCCGAATAGCTCCGAGGAACGGCCGGCGGTGTGCAGGCGCTCGCCGAGTGCCGAGTAGAGCGATCCAAGCTCGGTGTTGGTGTGGGCCCTGGCGACAGCTGCGAGCACCCTCATGTTCTCGGTCCCGATGAGCGGCACGCGATCGTAGGGAGGGGGTTGCTCCTCACCCTCGTTCAGCACCGCGAGGCTGATCAGGCGCCAGGTGATGTCCAGTGGTCGATGCTCGGCGGTCTCGACCATGAACCGGCTCGTGATCCACGCCCAGGGGCACAGGGGGTCGAAGAAGAACTCGATGCGTTCGGTTCGTGGTAGTTCCATTCTCCGCTTTCGTGTCGGTTCGATGTCCGTGTCGGTTCGATGTCACTCAGCTGCGGGGGTTCTCCCCGAGGTTGTCGTTGAACCCCCGGTACATCTCGTAGATCTCCTTGCACTGCTCGCAGACCGGGAAGCGCTTCGGATCGCGGCTCGGCACCCAGACGTGTCCGCACAACGCCTCGAGGGGAGTGCCCTCCACTCTTGCGGCGAGCACCTTCGCGGCTGCGTCCTCACCCGGCATCGTCTTGACTATGTGGGCCACGGGGCCCTGTT
>CAYVYG010000094.1:0-9850 GCA_964454385.1 uncultured Microthrixaceae bacterium | reverse complement strand
GGAACTGGACCAGCCCGCCGGTGTGCTGCAACTTGGGTTGGTAGATGTTCAGATAGTTGGTAGATGTTCAGATACATGCGGTCTATGCACTCGACCTCGAGAGTCACGTGGCCTTCGAGTACTTCAGCGGCAGTACGGGGTAGCGTCATGAGCGGGCTCCGGTCGTCACAAGACCAACAAGGTCACCAACCGCACAAGCGGTTCAACGCCAGGCTACGCCCGGTATCTAGGCTCGACCGGAGCCCCCAACCGGGGCCTTCACCCCAGCCCGGCCACACTCCACCAACAACGTGACACCCCCCACCAACACCGACTTGTCGGGCTGGGGCGAAGCCCCGTTAGCCGTGGGGGAGCCCGAGGTGCTCGAGGTGCGCGGTTTCGTTGAAAGCGGTGACGGTGGTGCTCATCACGCCGGCTCTGGAGCTCACCTCGAGGCGCGTGATCGAGGCATTCGACAGGCGCAACCTCCAGGCAACCTGATCCTGCACCCCCAACGCCCACGTCACCGCTGCCTTGATGGGTGAGACATGGCTCGCGATGACGAGCACTCCGCCCGGATCACGACCGACCCAGTCACGCAGTCCATCTGACACGCGCAACGTCACCGAGCTCAGCGCCTCTCCTCCCGGGGGCGCGAATCCGGGTTCCTCACGCCATCTGCGCCAGACGTCCATGGGAACCTCCGACAGCGGGCGACCGTCCCAGGTGCCGTAGTCCAGCTCTACGAACCGGTCATCGATGGCCACCCGGGTCGGATCTCCCCCTCCAGCGAGCGCGATCGCCTCAGCCGTGTGGACGCAACGCAGCAGCGGGGAGCTGACCACCGTGGGCTCACGATCCCCAGCCATCCGATGCACCACCTCCGCGGCGGCACGGGCCTGGCGCTCACCGAGAGCATCGAGGTGGGCATCGTGGCGGCCCGACAGCCTCCCTTCGGCATTCAGCGCAGTGCGACCGTGTCGCACCAGCAACACCTGCGTGACAGGGTCAGGGTCCGCACGAGCACCCCGTTGTTCGCTCAACAGCCCGACGCCTCCCGCCCGATGACGGCCCGGTCCAACTGGCCCGTTCGCAGGAAACGAGCGCGACGGGCGCTGTCACCCAAGCCGAAGCGACGGTAGATCCAGACTGCGAGCGCGATCCCGATCGCTTCGAGCACGACGCTCCACCAGCCACGGCTCACCTCGGGCGCCTCGTTGGTTCCGAAGGACAGCCCGAGGAACGGCCACCAGAACGTCTCAGGCAGGTTGAACACGGCATCGAGCACCAGGTGCAGGTACATGCCGATGGGAAGACCGAGCCATTGGCGCCGCACCAGACGACGGCGCCGGGTCACGACCATGACGACGACCAGGACCGCTGTCGGCGCCACCAGGGCGTGCAGTGGACCGACTCCGAAGGGAACCTCGACGACCGGTATCACCGCACCCAGCGCGACCAGGCGGTAGTCGATCATGGGCGTGCGGAAGACCACGAAGGTGATCACGACCGCGGCCGCGGCGAACCAGATCAGCATCGCTCAACGCACGAGGATGCGCCCGCATTCGGGGCAGTTGACCATCTCGTCCTCGGGTGCGCGCCTGATCTCCTCCAACTGGGCTGACGGGATCTCCAGGTGGCAGCCCTCGCACCGCGAACCAACCAGTTGCGCCACCCCCACGCCACCCAGTGAGCGCCGCAGCGCCACGTACTGCTCCACCACATCTGGATCCAGGCCCTCGAGACGAGCAGCGCGCCCCGACGCGACCTGTTGGATCTCTTCGTCCACGGCCGACTCCGCCTCGGCCAGCCGGGTGCTCGCTGCGTCCAGGGCAACTCTGGCATCGTCGAGGGCGAGACGTTGCTCAGCGAGGGCGACCTCCAGGGGCTCGGACCGTTCCAGCAGTCCGATCGCTTCGTCCTCCAGGGCTCTCTGGCGTTCCTTCAGGGACTCCAGGTCGGCCTGGTACGCCTCGAGCTCCTTGGCTGCCGTGATGGTGCCGCCGTAGAGCATCCGCTCGGCTTCCGCGGCACGGTGACTGACACTCGACGCCCCGTCCTCGGCTGCCTTCTCGGCTTTGCGCATCTCAGCGAGCTGCGCGAACGTCGCGGCCACCTGTTCCTCACGTGATGTCACCGCGGCTCGCGCCGCCGCCAACTCGGCCCGTTCGGGAAGCGTCTCACGACGGTGACGCAGCCGATCGAGCGCGGTGTCGATCTCCTGGAGAGCAAGCAGGTGGTCGAAGGAGCTCACGACCCGCAGGCTAGTTGCTGACCGGAGCAGTCCACGGTGCGACCCGGGGCCGCCGATGGGCTCGGTCAGTCATCGCCCCGGGAGCGCGAGGAACGTCCTGACCCACCCCATCCATCGGGGATCCGCTTGCCACCCCGAACGGATTCGGGCTCCGGGAAGCCGATCACTGGTGCGTCCTCGAGGTAGCTGGCCATGAACCGCTGCCACACGACACCAGCGGTACGCCCGCCCTGCGGATTGCTGCGCAGCGCAGACCGCTGGTCGAGCGGATCACCGATCCACACCGCAGTCGACAGATGTGGTGTGAACCCCACGAACCACACTCCCGTGTTCGCGTTGCCACCCACCTCGACGGTGCCGGTCTTGCCTGCGGCGGGTTGTCCGTTGGGCAACTTGCAGCGGGTACAGGTGCCACCGGTGATGACTCCTTCCATCGCGCTGATCGCCTGGCGTGCGTTGTCGACCCGGATCACCTGCTCGTCGACCGGTTCGTACTGGAACAGCACCTTGCCGTCACGGTCGGTCACGCGGTCCACGAAGTGCGCCGGGTTGCGACGGCCGTCGTTCTCGATCGTGCCGTAGGCATCGGCCATGTCGAGCGGGGTCACCAGGGCGTCGCAGCCGATCGTGAAGCAGGGGGGGCGCACGTGGCTGGGGTCGAGCGGGCCTGGCGCTATGCCGAGCTCGATCGCGGTGTCACGCACCGCGTCGTAACCGACTGCTGACTGCAACCTCATGAACGCGCAGTTGTTCGAGCGCTTGAGATGGCTCGCTAGCGGCTGTTGACCCCTGGTCGGGCAGTCCCGGGGATAGCTGCGGCTGACCGGCTCGATCCCCCACAGCTCCTTCATCCTGGTGGGTGCCGGGTCGCCGGCGATGGTGTCGCGGATCGTGTACCCCTGCTCGAGCGCCGCGACCATCGTGAAGGGCTTGAAGGCCGATCCCGAGCTGAACCCACCCTGGCCGGATCGTTCGCCCCGCACCGGATCGCCGATCTCGATCGGCACCCCATCGCGCTCCACCTCGCCCACGATCGCTCTGACAGCACCGGTGGATGGTTCCACCGCGGCCAGTGCCACCGCTGTCTGGGGATCGTTCGCGGCAATCGGGTTGTCCGCGGTCGCGGCCTCGGCGAGCGCCTGGGCACGTGGGTCGATGGTGCTCGTTATGCGCAGCCCCCCGTTGAAGATCAGGTAGCGACGCTGCTCGACAGTGGGTGCCAGCCATTCGGCGTCGAGCAGCTCGTCACGGATCTTGCGTTCCACGTAGGTGAGCGAACTGCTACCCCGTGCGGCGGTGCGTCCGTAGACCTGTGTCGGCAACGGGAGGTGGTCGATGAACTCGACCTGCTCCTCGTCCAGCAGACCCACCGCCTGCATCCTCGACAGCGCGACGCTGCGGCGACGCTTCGCCAGTTCTGGGTTCTTGATCGGGTCGTAGTTCGTGGGGTTCCTGATGAGCGACGCGAGCAGTGCTGCTTCGGCATAGTTGAGCTCCGACGCGGACTTGTCGAAGTAGGTCCGGGCCGCGGCCTCGGCACCGTATGCGCCCTGACCCAGGTAGACCTGGTTCAGGTACTGCTGCAGGATGATGTCCTTGCACTGCCGCTTCGTCGCTGCTTCGCCGCACAGCTGATCCTCGAGCTGGACCGCCAGCGAGGCCTCTTTCAACTTCCGCTGGATGGTTCGTTCGTTGCCCACCAGGTTGAGCTTCACCAGCTGCTGGGTGATCGTCGAACCACCCTGTTCCACATCACCGGCAGCGGAGTTGGCCTTGATCGCCCGCAGGACACCGCGGGCCGAAACGCCCTCGTGTTCGTAGAAGTCGGCGTCCTCCACCGCCAGCACGGTGTCCACGAGCTCCTCTGACATCTCCGAGAGGGGCACCACGATGCGGTTCTCGGTACCGCGCAGCGCTCCGACCGGGTTGCCCGCCGGGTCGAGGATCGTGGATCCCTCGGGCAGGGTGGGCAACTTGATCTGCGAACGCGGATCGAACGAGACCGCGTCGGACATGCCCACCACCTCGGGAACGATCTGTGCCGTCACGAGCCCGATCGCCACCACGCCGAGCGCGGTGATTGCTAGGAACCTCGCGAACAGGTACAGGCCGCGGCGCATCTTCTCCTCATCGGGCGGAGCGGGACCGCCTCAAGCTACAACAGCCCTCACGGCTTCTACAGTCACCGCACGTGCGGGGATCAAGAGATCCTCGGGCGCTGGTGCTCAGAAGTCCTCGTCGAACGCGACGTCCCCGTCGACGCCAACCTGGTAGGAAGACACCGTCCGCTCGAAGAAGTTGGTGAGCTCCTGGACGTCCTGGAGCTCCATGAAGTGGAACGGGTTCTTCGAACCCCACTTGGTCGGCAGCCCCAACATCGCCAAGCGCTGGTCGGCGATGTAGTGCAGGTACTCACGCATGTCTGCCAACGACAGCCCCGCGATGCCCTCGCGGAGCAGGTCCTGCGCAAACGCGTACTCGACCTCCACCGCTTCGGAGACCATGTCGTCGACGCTCTGGGCGAGGTCGTCATCGAAGAGCTCGGGGTCCTCGCGGCGAACCTGGTCGATCACCTCGAACGCGAACGCCATGTGCGCCGACTCGTCGCGGAAGACCCAATTGGTACCCGACGCGAGCCCGTTGAGCAGTCCCTTGGAACGCAGGAAGTACACGTACGCGAACGCACCGAAGAAGAACAGGCCCTCGATGCACGCGGCGAAGCAGATCAGGTTCAACAGGAACTGCTTGCGCTCCTGTTGCGAATGGAGCGCGTCGAGGGAGTTGATCGAATCGATCCAACGGAAGCAGAAGTTCCCCTTGGCCGCGATCGAGGGGATGTTCTCGATCGCATCGAACGCCTGGCGTCGCTCGTCCGGGTCGGGGATGTAGTTGTCGAGCAGTGTCAGGTAGAACTGCACGTGCAGCGCCTCTTCGTAGAGCTGGCGGCTCAGGTACATGCGCGCCTCAGGTGAGTTGACGTGCTTGTAGAGGTTGAGCACCAGGTTGTTCGACACGATCGAGTCGCCGGTCGCGAAGAACGCCACCAACCGGTTGATCATGTGCCGCTCCGCGGGCAGCAGCTTGCGCTGGAGGTCCACGATGTCATCGGAGAAGTCGATCTCCTCGACGGTCCAGGTGTTGCGGATCGCGTCGCGGTACATCTCGTAGAACTGCGGATAGCGCATCGGCCGCAGGGTCAACCGGAAGCCCGGGTCCAACAGGTTGGATGCCCGCGCGCTGTCTCCCGGCAAGGGGTCGTTCGGCAAGGGGTCGTTTGGCAAGGGGTCGTTTGGCAAGGGGTCGTTTGGCAAGGGGTCGTTCGGCAGCTGGGCCCCGAATGGCTCCTGGCGTGTTGGATCTTGGGCAAGTGAAGCATTCTCGGCGAGTGCCATCGTTCAGTTCCTACTCGGGTTCATCGGGTTCATCGGGTCGATCGGGGCGCGTGTCCCCGCTCACTGGCAGGCATCGCAGGACTCCGGGTTCTCCAGGGAGCAGGTGACGGACTCCTCGTCGGAGTAGGTGCGGGGCTCTTCGTCCAGCGGCAACCGGGACGTCTCCCCACCGTCGGGTCCCCGCTGTTCCCCCCGTTCCCCATTTTCCCCCTGCCCGCCCGAGCGCCCGCCGGGACCGGAACCTCCACCGGAGCCGCCGGTCTGACGGATGCGGGTGGCGGGGCGTGAACGCAGGTAGTAGGAGGTCTTCAGGCCCGACTTCCACGCGTGCAGGTACATCGAGGAGAGCTTCCCGATGCTCGGCGATTCCATGAACAGGTTCAGCGACTGCGACTGGTCGATGAACGCGCCACGTTCTGCGGCCATGTCGATGAGCGAGCGCATGGGCAGCTCCCAGGCGGTGCGGTAGACCTCACGCACCTCCGCGGGGATCGCCTCGATCTCCTGGATGGAGCCCTCGTTGCGCTTGATCGCGGCGATGACCTCCTCGGTCCACAGGCCACGTGACTGCAGCTCGCGAACGAGGTAGGTGTTGATCTGCAGGAACTCACCCGAGAGCGTCTCTCGCTTGAACAGGTTCGACACCTGGGGTTCGATGCACTCGTAGCAGCCGGCGATCGACGCGATCGTGGCCGTGGGGGCGATCGCGATCAGCAGCGAGTTGCGCAACCCGTGGGCGGCGATGCGATCACGCAGCGGAACCCAGCGCTGGGGATCCGACGGGGTGGCACCCCACAGGTCGAACTGGAGGTCACCCCGCGCGGCGCGCGTCGTTTCGAAGCCGGGGTGGGCACCGTTGCGCTCCGCCAGCTCGGTGCTCGCCCACAGCGCGTGGAAGTAGATCTCCTCGGAGATCCTCCTCGACAGATCGCGAGCCTCGGGGCTGTCGAAGGGCAGCCTGAGCCGGAAGAACACGTCCTGGAGACCCATCATCCCGAGACCCACCGGACGCCATCTCGCGTTCGATTCAGCGGCCTCGTCGGTCGGGTAGAAGTTGATGTCGACCACCCGGTCGAGGAAGGGAACCGCGGTGCGCACGACCTCACCCAGGTGCTCGAAGTCGAACGCCGGTTGACCCTGGCCGTCGGGTCGCACCATGGCACCCAGGTTCACCGAGCCGAGGTTGCAAACCGCGGTCTCGGCCTGACTGGTCACCTCCAGGATCTCGGTGCACAGGTTGGACAGGTGCACCACCCGTGGGGAACCTCCGTCACCGCTGTCGCCGGGGTCCGCGGGACCGGTCTGGTTGCACTTGTTGTTGGACGCGTCCTTGAAGGTCATCCAGCCGTTGCCGGTCTCCGCGAGCGTGCGCATCATGCGGCTGTAGAGCTGGCGGGCCGGAACCTGGCGCTCGTAGAGGCCCTCGGACTCAGCAGCCAGGTAGGCCGCCTCGAACTCCTCGCCGTACGAATCGACCAGGTGGGGAACCTTCTTGGGGTCGAACAGGCTCCACTGCCAGTCCTTTTCGACTCTCCGCATGAACAGGTCCGGCACCCAGTTGGCGATGTTCAGGTTGTGGGCCCGGCGCGCCGAGTCCCCGGTGTTGTCCTTGAGCTCGAGGAACTCCTCGATGTCCGCATGCCAGGTCTCGAGGTAGACGCAGGCGGCGCCCTTGCGCCGACCGCCCTGGTTGACCGCCGCGACGGAGCTGTCGAGGGTCTTGAGCCAGGGGATGATGCCGTTGGACAGACCGTTGGTGCCCTTGATCAACGACCCACGGGCCCGGATCCGGCTGTATGACAGCCCGATCCCACCTGCGTGCTTGGAGAGGCGTGCGACGTCCCGGTAGCGGTCATAGATCGCATCCAGGTTGTCCTCGGGAGAGTCCAACAGGTAGCAACTCGACATCTGCGGGTGGGCCGTACCGGAGTTGAACAGCGTCGGTGAGCTGGGCAGGTACTCGAGGCACGAGATCAACTCGTAGAAGGTGATCGCCTCCTCGGGGGTGGTGGACAGCCCGCAGGCCACCCGCATGAGGAAGTACTGGGGTGTCTCGGTGACCTTGCGGCTCTCGGGATGCTTGAGCAGGTAGCGGTCATACACCGTGCGCAGCCCGAAGAAGCCGTAGAGCCAGTTGCGCTCCGCGAGGATCGCGTCGTTGAGCTTGCGGGCGTGGCGGGCGACGAACTCCGCTGTCTCTCGTCCGATCAGGCCCACGTCCGCGCCCAGTTGCACCGACTGGCTGAACGAGTAGACGTCGGAGCTCTGGACCTCCTTGTCGATCACCGTCGCGAGCAGGCGGGCGGCCAGCCGTGAGTAGTTCGGCTCCTCGGAGATCAACCCGGCCGAGGTGCGGATCGACAGCTCGTCGAGCTCTTCAGTGGTCGCGCCGTCGACGAGCCCCGAGATCGTCCGGGTCGCGACCCGCATCGGGTCGACGTTGTCGAGGCCCGATGCGCAGCGGGCGACCGCCTTGACGATCTTGTTGACGTCGACCGGCTCGCGGCTTCCGTCACGTTTGGTGACCCGCATCGAGGAACCGGTGGGGGTGTCCACCATCGATTCAGGTGGATCGGTCCGGTCGGCATCCGGTCGGGAGCCGACCACGACCGCGAGCCGGTCGGCTCCGGCTCGCTGCTGGACGCTGTGTTGATGGTCCTCGATCAGTGACACTCGTGCCTTCTCCTCTGGTCTGTCCACTGCTCCTCTGGGCTGTCCGCCGTAACGCAATGGAGCCCGGATGGGTGCGATCCGTCAGTTGAGGCGCTCGTGGGAACACCTCGCGAGGCCGGCGCCCCCTCGCTCCAACGGCCGGCCGGAGCGGTATGGGAACCGCTCCCTGTCAGGATCACGGGCGGACATGACCTCATCTCCGCAATAGATCTCCGCAATAGGTTTCCGGGGTCGGTTCCGGAGTTGGCCATCCCACCACCCGGGATCCATGCGACAGGAATGTAATTACAGCGGTGTGACCAACGTCGAGTCAAGCATTTCTTCGAGTTCCTCGGACGCGGTCGCTGCTCCGGTGGCCCACCGTTGGTACGCGCAACCGGATAACCTGCGAGGATGCTGGGAACGCGCAGGTCCGTTGCGATCTGCGGTGTGCTGGGAGCGGCGATGCTGCTCGCTGCGTGCACCGCGCCGCCGCCGAGCGTCCGCCCGCAACCTCCTGGCCAGGGAAGGGACCCGAGCGCAGCCGTGGCGCCGAGCGCCGGTTGCGCAGCCGGTGACCGAACGGATGACCAACGATCGAGCGACGCAGTCCTGAGTATCGAATCCGGCGGGGTTGTACGCCGTGCACGGTTGCACCTGCCGCGCGAGATGGGTCCACCCGCCCCACTCCTGGTGAGCCTCCACCCCTTCTTGATGGGAGCTGCACCATGGGAGGACTACTCGGGCCTGGCGGCGTCCGCTGCCAGCAGGGGATATGTGGTGGTCTCCCCCGAGGGCAGCCAACCGGGGCCACGTTGGGCGGTACCGGGCGGCCTAGACACCGGCGCCGATGACATCGGTTTCATCCACGACCTGTTGACAGAGCTCGAGTCGACCCTGTGCATAGACCGCAACGCTGAGTTCGCGGCCGGTTACTCGGCCGGCGCGGCCATGGCCCAGGCACTCTCGTGCACGATGCCATGGCGGTTCTCAGCGATCGCTGGTTCGGGTGGCGCGAACCTGACCGACCTCTGTCCCGATTCGCCCGCGACCGATGTGTTCGTCCTCCACGGCACCGCAGATCCGATCGCACCGGCCTCGGGTTCACAGATCGTTTTCGCGCCACCGGTTGGTCTCCCGGTCGACGAAGTGTCCGATGTGGATGCCGCTCGGGCCGGCTGCGACCCCGTGGCGCTGGAGACCACGCCGGTGCCCGGGGTGCGGGCCCGCGTCTTCAAGGGCTGCGACGGCCACCACCGGGTGCAGCAGTGGAACATGCTCGGTGCGGGCCACACCTGGGCCGGGGCTCGACCGTTCCCATTCGACCTCTTCGTCGGCCCGACTGCATCGGGCTTCTCCGCCAACGAGGTGATCCTCGACTTCTTCGACGCCAGCTGAGAGCGCCACTGTCCCCGCCCCCGCCGAACTGTGGCCTCTCGGCCACCGATCCGGGGGCTGAGCCCATTCAGTTGGCCGGTGGCGTCGGTGCCGGACAGGACGGCTACGGTCACTCGGAGATGACCGCCCACGAGACCCCGCCCGCGGACCACACCTCGCCGGCCGACCACACCTC
>CAYVYG010000093.1:0-10031 GCA_964454385.1 uncultured Microthrixaceae bacterium | reverse complement strand
GGTTGGCCGAGGATGGCCAGGTAGAGGGGCAGGCCGTTCCGTCCGGCCCGCTCGACGCTGGCCGGGGTGCCGCCCACGGCGATCCACACGGGGAGCTCCGCCTGGACGGGCCGGGGGTAGACGCCGGCGTCGGACAACGGAGGTCGGTGCCGGCCCCGCCAGCTGACCCGTTCGTGCTGGATCAGCCGGAGGAGCAGGTCGAGCTTCTCCTCGAAGAGCTCGTCGTAGTCGGCGGTGTCGAACCCGAACAGCGGGAACGACTCCGTGTAGGCGCCCCGGCCGGCGGTGATCTCCGCGCGCCCGCCGGAGATGAGGTCGACGGCGGTGAAGTCCTCGAACACCTTGACCGGATCCGCGGTGGACAGGACGGTCACGGTGCTGGTGAGGCGGATCTGCTCGGTGGCCTGGGCGATGGCGGCGAGCACGACCGGAGGCGAGGCGATGGCGAAGTCGGGACGGTGGTGCTCGCCGACGCCGAACACGTCGAGCCCGGCCTGATCGGCGAGGACGGCGAGGTCGATGAACTCCCGGAGGCGCACGGCCGGGTCGATCGGCTTCCCGGTCACCGGGTCGGCGGTGATCTAGTGAACAACCCGATCTCGAAGGAGCGGTCGGTGGTCATGACCTCGCCTCCCCGTCGGCGAGCGTGGCGTCGAGCCAGCGTCCGATCTCGGCGAGCGCTCCCGGGCTGAGTCCGTGGCCGCCCGGGTCGCGCACCGCCGTGGTGTCGGCTCCGGCGTCGCCGGTGAGGTAGTCCCACGTGCGGTCGAGCAGGTAGCGGGGGATGACCACGTCCTGGTCGCCGTGGATGACGAGCATCCGGGTGCCGGCGAGCCGGCCGGGGGTGGTGGGCACGCCGGCGTCGAAGGGCAGGGTGCCGAACAGGACCGCTGCGCCGGCGTAGCGGTCCGGGTCGTCGAGGACCAGACCGCCGGCGAAGGCCGCGCCGCCGCTGAACCCGACCAGCACCACGGGTCGTCCGGCGGTTGCGTGCTCGTCGAGCCAGGTCCGGAACCAGTCCATGGTCTCGCGCAGCGATTCGGCGACGGGGCGGCCGATGCCACGGTTGGCGAACCAGGCGTACCCCCCGCCCTCCGCGATGGGCGCCCGGACCGCCGCGTAGGCGAGTCCGGCGGGGAGGTTGTCGGCGCGGCCGACGATGTCAGCCTCGCTCGACCCCCGCCCGGGCAGCAGCACGACGAGCGGGGCGCCCGCGTCGGTCGAGCCGTGCCACGCGACGGTAGGTTCGGCGAAGGCGTTCACGACTGGGTCCCTTCGCCGCTCGGGAGCATCTCTCCGGCGGTGGGTACGCCGGACCAGCGGGCGACCTCGCCCGCGAGGTCGAGGTGGTCGACGGGGGCGGCGTTCTCGTAGGGGCCCCACTGGTCGCGGGGGAGCATCCACATGAGCTCGAACTCGTTGCCGTCCGGGTCGGCGCCGTAGAGGCTCTTGGTCGCGCCGTGGCTGGATTCGCCGGTGTAGGCGCCAGCGTCGAGCAGGGCCTGGCGGGCGGCGGCGAGCTCATCGATCGTGTCGAGCTGCCAGGCCAGGTGGTAGAGGCCGATGGCGCCGCGGCGCTTCGGGCCGCCGGCGGTGCCGACGCCGAAGAGGCCCAGGTCGTGGTGGTTGCCGGAGCGGGGCAGGCGCAGGAAGGCAGCGTTGGCCCGGGGCTCGCGAGCGACGACCTCCATGCCGAACACGTCGGTGTAGAAGGCGAGAGATCGGTCGAGGTCGGCGACGAACAGGACGGCGTGGTTCAGCCGGACGGGGGAGATGGTGCTCATGACGGGCTCCTCAGGGGTCTGCGAGGCGGAGCGGGCGGACGCCCGCCCCGCCGTGGGTCAGTGGGCGGTCTGGCCGCCGTCGACGACGTAGACGCCGCCGGTGGCGAAGGACGCGAGGTCCGAGGACAGGTACAGGACCATGCCTGCGATCTCCTCGGGCTCGGCGGGTCGGCCGAGCTGGGAACCGGCCACGACGACGTCTCGCATGTCGGGATCGTCGAGCCAGCCCTTGGTCATGCCGGTGGCCACGAGACCGGGGGCCAGGGCGTTGACCCGGACGCCCGACTTGGCGTAGTCGAGGGCGGCGGCCTTGCTGAGTCCGACGACGCCGTGCTTGGCGGCGACGTAGGGGGCCATGCCGGGATCGGCGATGATGCCGGCGACGGAGGCGGTGTTGACGATGGCGCCGCCGCCGTTGTCGACCATGTGGGCGATCTCGTACTTGAGGGCGAGGAAGACGCCCTTGAGGTCGACGGCGATGGTCTTGTCCCAGTCGGCTTCGGTCTGCTCGAGTAGCGGTCCGGTCGGGGGCAGGATCCCGGCGTTGTTGAACGCGACGTGCAGCCCGCCGTACGTGTCGACCGTGGTCTGCACGAGGCGTTCGACGTCGGCTGCGACGGTGACGTCGGTGCGGACGAACAGGCCCGTCCCGCCAGCTTCCTCGATGAGCTCGACGGTCTCCGCGGCGCGGTCGTCGACGTCGCCGATGACGACGGTGGCGCCTTGGCGGGCGAAGGCCAGGGAGGTGGCCCGTCCGATGCCGGTGGCACCTCCGGTGACGAGGACCACCTTCCCGGTGAAGTCCAACAGCTGTTCAGGCATGACGTGCTCCTTCTCCTCAGTGGTCCGGTGCTCAGGCTTCGTCGGTGCGGATGGCGGAGACCTCGAACTCGAGGGTGACTTTCTCGCTGACGAGCACGCCACCGGCTTCGAGGGTGGCGTTCCAGTTGACGCCCCAGTCCTTGCGGTTGACCACGGTCTTGCCCTCGAGCCCGATGCGGGTGTTGTTGAACGGGTCGACGGCGCTGCCGGTGTACTCGAAGTCGACGGTGACCGGCTTGGTGACACCCTTGATGGTGAGGTCACCGGTGACCCGGTAGTTCTCGGCGTCGACCTGCTCGACCGCCGTCGAAACGAAGGTGATCGTCGGATACGTCTCCATGTCGAAGAAGTCGTTGCTCTTCAGGTGGCCGTCGCGGTCCGCGTTGCGGGTGTCGATGCTGGCCGCCTGGATGCTCAGCTGCAGGTGCGAGGCCGAGGGGTTCTCGGCGTCGAAGTAGCCGGAGCCTTCGAACTCGTTGAACGAGCCGCGGACCTTGGTGACCATGGCGTGACGGGCGACGAAGCCGATGCGGCTGTGGGTGGGGTCGATGGCGTAGGTACCGGTCAGGGCGGTGGGGACGGTGGTGGTGCTCATGGGAGTTGCTCCTCAGTTGTGGTGGACACATCATCTAACATGGAGGACGTATCATCTATTCCGCCGGTAGGGTGATGGCATGGACGAGGTCCGGTGGCTCACCGAGCGGGAGGAACGGGCGTGGCGGGCGCTGCAGTTCATGCAGATGCGCCTGGAGGGTGAGCTGGCCCGACAGCTCGCGGCGGACTCGGGCCTGTCCTACCCCGACTACCTCGTGCTGGTCGCGCTCACCGACCGACCCGACGGACGGCTGCGCCTCTTCGAGCTCGCCGCGGTCCTGGGCTGGGAGAAGAGCCGAACGTCCCACCACATCGGGCGCATGGTCGCCCGGGGACTGGTCACCAAGGAGCAGTGCCCGGAGGACCGCCGCGGGTTCTTCGTCGTCGTCACGAGCGCCGGCCGCACAGCGATCGAAGCCGCCGCTCCCGGCCACCTCGCCGCGGTCCGCCGCCTGTTCATCGACCGGCTCGACCCCGAGCAGTTCGACACCATCGGGGCCATCGCCGGAACCGTCCTCGCCGGGCTGGACGGATCGAGCCGGGGCGAGCCGGACCCGCATGCGCGACCATGACGCCGTGAGCGACGAGCGCGAGCCCCTGAAGATCCTCGTCTTCTCGGCGTCGCTGCGAGACGGATCGCTCAACACCCGCCTGGCCCGGCTCGCGGCCGATGCCGTGGGACGTCACGGTGCCGTCGCGGATCTCGCTTCGATGCGCGATTTCGACGCGCCCTCCTACGACGGCGACCTCGAGGCCAGCGACGGCATGCCGGCCGGCGCCGAGGCGTTCCGTGAACGCCTCGAGGCGGCCGACGGGTTCGTGATCGCCTCACCCGAGTACAACGCGTCGATGCCCGGGGTGCTCAAGAACGCCATCGACTGGGTCTCGCGGGCCCGTCCGCAGCCGTTCAACGAGGCCCACGGACTCCTGATGTCGGCGTCACCGTCGATGGTGGGCGGCAACCGGGGACTGTGGTCCCTGCGGATTCCCCTGGAGCACCTCGGCGCCCGCATCTACCCCGACATGTTCTCCCTCGCCCAAGCGCACAACGCACTCGACGACACCACCGGAATCGTCGACGAGGCGCTCCGTGGTCGCTTCGAGGACACCATCGCCAAGTTCCTCGACCTCGTCGAGGCGTCGACCCACTACCCGTGCGTCACGCGCGCCTGGGTCGAGTTCCTCGGCGAACCGCCCGACCCCAGCGTCGACCGCGTCGACACCTGAGGGGTGGGGTGGGGCCGTGTGGCCCCGAGCGATTCCCAGCTCACCGGCGATGCCGTCGCTCAGTTGCTGCCGCGCTCGGCCGATCCGGTGGGAGCGGGCGTGACCGTGAGCGCCGATCGGAGCCGTTGGGCGTCCCACGGACCGCTGTGGCGCTGGCCGTTGACGTAGAAGGTCGGCGTTCCGTGGGCGCCGCTCGCCTCGGCATCGGCCACGTCTTCACGCACTCGGGCCGCGTGGCGCTCGTCGCCGAGGTCCCGTGCGAACTGCTCAACATCGAGGCCGAGCGTCGCTGCGTGGCTGATGAGGTCCTCGACCTGGAGGCGGCCTTGGTGTTCGAACAGCAGATCGTGCATCGGCCAGAACGCGCCCTGGGCAGCCGCGGCCTCCGACGCGCGCGCCGCAAGCTCCGCGTGGTCGTGCACCTCGGGCAGGGGCAGGTGTCGGAACACGTAGCGAAGGTCGTCGCCGAGCTGCTCGCGAACCTCGCGCACCACGCCGGTGGCGCGCCCACAGAACGGGCACTCGAAGTCCCCGTACTCGACCAGGGTCAACGGGGCGTCGGTCGGACCGAGGATGTGGTCGCGGCCTGGTTCCACGTCCCGGACCAGCCTCGTCGGGCGACTGGCGGTGCGCTCGCCGAGAAGGACCGCGGCAGCGACGAACGCTCCCCAACCGACGAGCGCGGCGAGGACACCTGCGAGCAGGACGCCGATCGTGGCGTGGGCTTGGATCTGCGGGTCGTCGAAGGCGAGGCCGACGATGAGAAGTGACACGGTGAACCCGATGCCCGAGAGCGCCGCTCCTCCGAGCACCTGCCCCTTGCCAACACCCTGAGGGAGCTGGCCCAGGCCGAGACGAACCGCACCGAGCGCCCCGAAGCCGACACCGACCAGCTTGCCGACGACGAGCCCCAAGACCACACCCCAGGTCACCCGGGAACCCAGCGCATCGCGAAGCACGCCATCACCCAGGTCGACACCGGCGTTGGCAACCGCGAACACCGGCACGATCAGGAGGGTCGTGAGACCGTGCAGATCCTCCTGCAGACGTTCGTTCACCGACACCGACCGCTCGAGCCCGAGCCGCGCAGCTCGACCGACGCTGGGCAGCGGCGACTGCCGGAACGCCCGGAACAGCGTGGTAGCACGCTCGACGTCGACACGGCGGGGTGGACGGGCCACCACCATGAGCCCGGCGACCATCCCCGCGATCGTCGGGTGGAGCCCAGACTCGAGCGTCGCGACCCACGACCCGAACGCGACGACGAGGTGCGGGCCCGTCCGCCACACACCGAGCCGGCCCAGGACCACCAGCAGCAGCCAACCTGCGACGGCGATCAAGAGCGCGCCGAGGTGAAGCGAGTCGGAGTAGACGAGTCCGATGATGCTGACGGCGAGGACGTCGTCGACGATGGTGACGGCCAGCAGGAACACCCGCAGCTGGGTCGACGAGGTCGGCCCCACGAGCGCGAGCATCCCGAAGAGGAAGGCGGTGTCGGTACCGATGACGACCCCCCACCCGTTCGCACCGTCACCGGACGGGTTCAGGGCGAGGAACAGCGCAGCGGGCACGATCAGCCCGCCCAGCGCCGCCACCGCGGGCACGACCATGTCGCGGCGGTTCGTCAGCTCACCGACCGACAGCTCTCGGCGTAGCTCGAGACCGATGATCAAGAAGAAGACCGCCATGAGCCCGTCGTTCACCCAGTGCCGAAGGTCCAACGCCACCGATGCGTCGCCGATGTGGACTGCGATCTCGGTGGACCACAGCTGGTCGTACGACGTCGACCACGGGGAGTTGGCCCAGACGAGCGCGAAGAGTGTCGCAGCCAGGAGGAGACCCGCGCTCCCGGCCTCGCGATGCAGGAAGGCGCGCACGGGTGCGGTCAGCTGCGCGAGCAGGTTGGAACGGCCCGCCGCGGTCTGATCGACCTCGGTCACTCGACGACCCCGGAGCATCGCACGACGAGCGCTCGAGACGGGTCGAACACCGCGTGGAGACTACGGAGCCGCCGAGGCGCACGCGGCATGGCTGAGGCTTGTTGTTGTGGCGTGCATCCCTCGGGGCAGCGCCGATCCGCGGACCACCGATCCCGGCACGGCCCCGGGACAGAAGGGATAGCGTCGCTGGTGAAGGGGATGGTGCCGCATGGCAACCGAGGACGCAACGAACCCCAACGCCTGGTCTGCGAAGGACGCCGGCCTCGTACGGGTGGTCAACCGCCGCCTGGTTCCGCTACCTGGCACCTACGACATCGATCCGGTGCACACGTTCGTGGGATTCCGGGCCCAGCACCTGATCGTCGGCCGCGTACGTGGACGCTTCGACGCGGTGGAGGGTTCGGTGACGATCGGGGACAACCCCCTCGCATCGACCCTCGACGTTCGCGTCGACACGGCGAGCATCCACACGTTGTTGGCGGTCCGCGATGAAGCCCTGCGCTCCGAGCGCTACCTGGATGTCGAGCACCACCCGCAGATGACCTACCGGAGCACGAACGTCACCGAGCAACCCGCCGGTCGGTGGGTCGTCACGGGCGACCTGTCGCTCCGTGGCATCACGCGCGCGGTCGAGCTGCTCGTCCGCTTCGGTGGCGCGACCGCCGATCCGTTCGGGAACCTGCGTCTCGCCGTCCGGGCCTCCGGGACGATCAGCCGCAAGGACTTCGGGCTCACCCACGAGCTCGAGAAGGAGTCCGGTGGCCTCACCATCGCCGGCGATGTCGACCTGGACATCGACGCCGAGCTGATACGACCCCTCTGAACCCGAGATCTCACCTTCACAACCCGACCCGAGAGGAACCTCCGATGGACAACACCGAGCGCATGCAACAGACCGATAACGCGTGGAACACCCGAGACTGGGACGCGTTCGACCGGCTCCATGATCCTGACTGCGTCGTGTACTGGCCCGGCAAGGACGCCGACCCGACCCAGGGCGGCCACGACCACCGAGCCGAGTCGATCACGTTCTGCGAGGCCTTCCCCGACAACAAGGTCAAGAACGACCCCTACGACCTCATCTTCGGCGATGGTGACTTCACCTGCTTCGTCACTCGCTTCACCGGAACGTTCACCGCCCCCTTGAAGCAGCCGGACGGGTCCGCCATCGAGCCGACCGGCAAGTCGTTCGACGTGCTGTTCTCGACCACCGCGAAGTGGCGCGACGGCCGCATCGTCGAGGAGTACCTCTTCTACGACAACGCCACGTTCCTCAACCAGATCGGCCTCGGCTGACCCGACGATCCGCACCTGCCGAGCGCATGGCCTTGTGCCTGCGTGGTAGAGCGAGCGGTGTGGATGACCAGCGTGTGATCGACGACCACCTCGTCGCCGTCCTCAACGGCGTCCTCGACGCCGTCTACCAAGCCAAGCAGGCGGCCTGGTCGGCGCCCACGCCACCGGTCCGCGAGTGCCTGCGCGAGCTGGTGGCGTTCCTGATCGATCAGTCCGGACAGCTCATGGTCGCCGAGGAACAGCTCGACGGACGCTCGCCCGACGTCGGCGCTCCCAGCTCCCACCAGCGGGGCAACCTCGTCGCCGAGGCCGGCGGCGACCATGCCAACGCAGTCGCTGTCCTGGCCCGCCGGCTCACCGGGATCGCCACCGATGCGAGGGACCGGGCTGCGACCATCCCGGGCACGACCGAGGCGACGCTGCTGCTGGAGCTCGCCGTGGGACTCGAGCGGCGAGTTCAGCGCATGGAGGGTCCATGACCTGGCTGTCGATCCCCGTCGCCGACTGGCAGGACACTCGCGACACCCTGCACCTGTACACCCAGGTCGTCGGCAAGGTCCGCATGGCCAACGAGCCGCTGTCCAACCACTGGTGGAACGTCCCGCTCTACGTCACCGCTCGGGGTCTCACCACGTCGCTCATGCCCCACCCGACGGGCCCGGCGTTCCAGATCGACTTCGACTTCGTCGACCACCGACTCGACATCACGACCGTCACTGATGAGCGTCGCTCCCTCGACCTGGCGCCCCGACCGGTGGCGGAGTTCTACGCGGCCACGATGTCGCTGCTCGACGAGCTCGGCGTCGCCACCGACATCTGGCCGATGCCCGTCGAGATCCGCGACAGCATCTCGTTCCCCGACGACCGGGTGCACGCCAGCTACGACGCCGACGCGGTCCACCGCTTCTGGCTGGCCCTGGTCGACATCGACCGGGTCCTCACGGTGTTCCGGACCCGGTTCGTCGGCAAGTCGAGTCCGGTGCACGTGTTCTGGGGATCCCTGGACGTGGCGCTGACCCGGTTCTCCGGGCGGACGGCGCCCCCGCACCCGGGTGGAGCACCGAACTGTGGTCCCCATGTCATGTGGGAGGCCTACTCCCATGAGGTCAGCAGCTGCGGCTACTGGCCGGGACCACCGGGCGAGGAGGGCGTCTTCTACGCCTACGCGTACCCGGAGCCTCCGGGCTACCGCGACACACCCATCCCGGTGGACGGCGCACGGTGGGACGACGACCTCGGCGAGTTCGTGCTCCCCTACGAGCTCGTCCGCACCGCTCCCGACCCCGACGCCGTGCTCCTCGAGTTCCTGCAGCACACCTACGAAGCCGCCGCGGTGACCGCCGGCTGGGACCGCGCCGCGCTCGAACGACCGAACGGAGAACCCCGTGGCTGACACCTGCTCCCACCTCGACACCGTCGCCGACGTCACGCCGTCCAGCGATGGGTGCGAGGACTGCCTGCGCATCGGCGGCCGTCCACCTGCGCGTGTGCATGAGCTGCGGCCATGTCGGCTGCTGTGACAACTCGCCGAACCGGCACGCCACCGCCCACTGGCACGCGCAACCCGACCATCCCCTGATCCGCAGCTACGAACCCGGCGAGGACTGGTGGTGGTGCTACGCCGACGACCTGTTCTTCGAGGTCGACGGCGCCCCACCCGCACCGTCCCACCCCTGACCGAGGAGCACCGACGTGACCCACAAGGAGATCCTGGACGAGCTCCGCCAGCCCGTGAAGGACCTGCGCGAGCACATCCCGGCGGTGTTCCAGGGCTACGGCGCCCTCAGCGCCGCCGCCCTCGGCGACGGCGCGCTCGACGCCAAGACCAAGGAGCTCATCGCCCTCGCCATCGCCGTGACCAAGCAGTGCGACGGATGCGTCGCCTCCCACGCCCGCGGCGCGGCACGCCGAGGGGCGACCGTCGAGGAGGTCGCCGAGGCGCTCGGTGTCGCCATCCTCATGAACGGCGGACCGGGCACGGTCCACGCACCCCGCGCCTTCGAGGCCTTCCAGGAGTTCGCCAAGACGTGACCACCGAGCCGGTCAGCGACGCGATGGCATCGATGCTGTCGACCTGCGCCACCGCTCGTGCGTGGGCGGAGCAGGACGAGGGCCCGTACCACCGCGACGGCCAGCCGTTGCGCCGTGACATCACCGAGGATCGCGACGGCGTCGCGTTGCAGCTCGGCATCCGTCTCGCCGGCGAAGACGGCGCCCCGGTGCCAGACGCAGCGGTGGAGATCTGGCAGTGCGACGCCCTCGGCCGCTACTCCGGCTTCCCACCCCCGGACGACTCAACCGTCCTCACCGCCGCAGACGCGCCCCGCTGCCCGATCAGACCTACCTGCGCGGCCGCCAGCACACGGAC
>CAYVYG010000092.1:0-10042 GCA_964454385.1 uncultured Microthrixaceae bacterium | reverse complement strand
TGTGGCCCATGTCGCCGGAGCGCAGCCAGCCGCCGCGGGTCTTCGCCTCGGAGGGCTCCGCGTTGTCGTGGTCCTCCACCTCGTCCTCTCCACCGTCTGGGCGTGAGCAGATCTCGCCCACCACACCCGGCGGGCACTCGACGTCGTTGTCGTCGAGCACCTTCATCTCCAGGCCCGGGATCGGCTTTCCGAACGAGCCCGTCGGGCCCTCGCCGATCGGCTTGATGGCCAGGCCGCCCTCGACCGCGCCGTACCACTCGAGGATCCGCAGATCGAAGCGCCGCTCGAAGTCCTCCCAGATCGCGCCCGGCATGCCTGCGGAGACCACGAATCGCACCGGGTTGTCGGCATCGTCGGGCCTCGGGGGTTCGCTGTAGACCGCGGTGGCCATGCCTCCGAGGAGGGAGAAGGTGGTGCAGCCATGTGCCCGGCACACATCCCACAGCTTCGACTTGGTGAACCGGCGGCTGAACACCGCCCGCAGGCCCATCGCCAGCGACGAGGCGAGCGTGACGGCCTGGGCGTTGCCGTGGGTGAGCGACAGGCCCGTGTAGGGACGGTCGTCCTCGGTGTAGCCGAACAGGATCCCGGTCATGGCGAACACGCCGAAGCGGTCGTTGGCGAACACCACACCCTTGGGATCACCGGTGGTGCCCGAGGTGTAGATGATCTGGAGTGGGTCAGAGGGGACCTCGAGACGCACGTCGACGGTCGGGGCGGGGCTGTCGAGCACCACCCTGATCGGCTCGACGCCCTTCGCATCTGCGACGGACAGGGATTCGATGGGCACCGCGTCTGCCTCCCCGGTCTCGATCGCGAGCACCCAGTCGATGCCGCCTGCGAGCTCCCTGGCGACCGCGACCTGTTCCAGAGCGCTGTCGGAGCAGACCACACCGCGACAGCCGGCGTTGGTGAGCAGGAACGCCAGCTTGTCGCCCCTGGTGCGGGGGTCGACCGGCACGCAGACGGTGCCCGAGATCGACGCCGCGATCATCGCCTCGACGAACTCCGGGTGGTTGCGCGCCATGAGCGCGAAGCGATCGCCCTTGGCCATCCCCCGCGCGATCAGCCCGGCCGCCAGCCGGTTGGCGTTCTCGGCCAGGTCCGCGTACGTGCGGACCTCGTCGGGGGTGGCCCCGCCGTCGAGGCTCAGGTGCTCGAAGGTGAGCACGTCCAGCTCCGGGGTCCGGTCGGCCCGGCCCCTCACCAGATCAGCCAGCACGCCTTCGTTGGTCTCCCAGGCCATGGTCCCCCGTTCAGGTGGTCGTGGAATACATGTCAGTTGGACGCGTTCTCAGTTGGACGCGTTCTCAGTTGGACGCGTTCTCAGTTGGACAACACGGTGACGCACATGGCCGCCACATCGGTGCCGAGCGTGCCCCCTCCGTTGTGGGCCAGCCCCACCGATGCTCCCTCCACCTGGCGGTCGCCGGAGCGCCCTTGGATCTGCTCGGTGAGCTCGATGATCTGGGCGATGCCGGTCGCGCCCACCGGATGGCCCTTGCGGAGCAGACCGCCCGAGGTGTTCACCGGGATCCATCCGCCGATCGTGGTCGCTCCGCTCTCCACGAGTGCTCCACCGCCACCCTTCTCGCAGAGCCCGATCGCCTCGTAGGCCATGATCTCCGCCGGTGCGCTGGCGTCGTGGCACTCGATGACGCTGAGGTCCTCGGGGCCGACCGCGGCCTCCTCGAGCACCTCTGCGACACAGGTGGTGGCAACGTCGTCCTCGCCGGGACCGCGGTCCCAGCCGGAGCGCAGCACGCTCGCTCGGATCCGCACCGGATCGTCGATGCACAACTCGGCGGCCTTGCGTTCGCTGACCAGGATCAGCGCACCGGCACCGTCGCCGATCGGTGAGCACATGGGCCGGGTGAGCGGCTCTGCGATCATCGGTGCTCCCAGGACATCCTCGACGCTCAGCTCCTCTCGGAACTGCGCTCTGGGGTTGAGGTGGCCGTGGCGGGAGTTCTTGGCGGACACCATCGCGAACTGCTCGGCGGTGGTGCCGTAGGCGTCCATGTGGGCGCGCGCCACCGCGGCGTAGATGTCCATGAACATCGACCGCTTCTCGCCCGCGCCCGACGAACCGGACTCGCTTCCACTGGACTTGGCCGAGGACTGCAGCGCGTCCATGAACTCCTTGACGAACTCCACGTCGACCGCTCCGCTGAACGCGCCGAAGGATTTGCGCTTGTCCTCGTGGTAGAGCTTCTCCACCCCGAGCGCGAGCACGCAGTCGTACAGACCTGCCGACACCATGGCCGCGGCCTGGTGCGCTGCGGTGGAGGCCGAGGCGCACGCGTTCTCCACGTTGATCACCGGCAGCCTGCCGAGCCCCATGTCGCGCAGGATCACCTGGCCCCTGATCGACTCCTGGCCGGTGACGAGACCGGCCGCGGCGTTGCCGACATATGCAGCTTCGAGTTGATCCTGGCCGATGCCGGCGTCATCGAGCGCGGACCTGACCGCCTCGGTGCCGAGCGATTTGAGGCCCCGGTCCAGGTGCTTGCCGAACTGGGTCATGCCCACCCCGGCCACGATCGCGTTCATCTTCATGGTCAGTCTCCTCAGATGAGTCCGCTGCCGGGGATGTCGAGTGCGTTGTTGAGGTACTCGAGCTCCTCTTCGCGCCACGGCAGGGGTGCTGGTCGGGTGATCATCTTGTCCGCACCGAGCTCCTCCACAACAGCCTCGTCGCGGGGGAACGACTCCCCGAAGCTGTTGAGGTGGAACAGCTCCCCGAAGGGCTGACGCGGGCGTTGTCCGCCTGCTTCCCAGTGCTCCGCGGGGTAGCCGACGGTCTGCAGCAACAGCACCCGTGAGCTCTCGGGAAGCCCGAGGTTCTCGCGGATCGCCTCTGTGTTGGGAGTGCCCAGACAGCACGTGCCCAGCCCCTGCTCGAACGCCATCAGGGTCGCCTGGGCGATCCCCTGACCGCAGTCGATCTCATTGAGGCTCGACTCCTTGAGCATCTCGAGGATCCCGTTGAAGAAGGGGATGATCTTGTCCTCGAGGTCGGTCTCCTTCTCGGGACCGACCCCCAGCGCACCGGCTGCGAGGAGCTCGCGCAGGCGGTCGGACTGGTTGTCGATCGCCTCGGTGTCGAAGTACCACACGATCACCACCGGGGCGCGTCGGATCTGGAACCCGGCCACCGGTGCCAGCAGCGCATCGAGGGTCTCCTGGGGTGCGGTGTCGCGTTCGACCACCACCGCGCGCAGCCCCCCGACGTTGCCCCAGTGCGAAGCGAGGCGGGCGGCTTCGAGCATCCGCTGGATCTTCTCGCGCTCGACGGGCTGGTACGGCCGCAGGAAGCGGATCGAACGGCGCCGGCCGATGACCTCTCGTAGCTCCATTGATCGGTTCTCCTCTTGTGGGTGTCTTGTAGGTGTCTCTTGTGGGTTCAGAGCTTCGAGCCGCCCACGAGGCTCAGCATCTCGTTGCAGCCGTCCTCGATCATCGCCGCGCGGGCGTCGCGCAGGATCTTCTCGATCGGATACTCCCTGGTGAGCCCGTTGCCCCCGAAGATCTGCAGCGCCTCGCTCGCAACCTCGAAGGCGGTGTTCGTGCAGAAGGTCTTGGAGGCGATCGAGTACTGCACCGGCGGGGGGTTGCCGTCGCCGATCAGGTGCGCGCGCCGTGACAGCGAGGTGGCGGCCTCGACCTTGGCGAACATCTTGAACAGCCGGGACCGTACGCTCTGGTGTTCGATGATCGGCACGCCGCCCTGGATCCGGTCCTTCGCGTAGTCGAGAGCCAGCTCGTAGGCGGAGCGGGCCACTCCCGCGAAGGTGGAGCCCATGAAGGCGTTGGCCACAGCCAGCACCATCTCCACGGTCATCGAGTAGAGCGCTTTGTCGACCACCATGTTCGCGGCCGGCACCCGGACGTCGTCGAAGTGGATCTCACCCTGGGGAAGGGCACGCTGGCCGAGCTTGTCGAGGTTGCGGCCGCGCGAGACGCCCGGGAGGTCGAGCGGGGTGATGCACACCCCGCCGCCTGAGAACCCCTCGTCGCCGTCGATCGTGCAGAAGAGCGCAGCGACGGTCGCGATGGGTCCGTTGGAGACCCAGGCCGACTTCGAACCCTTGATGACCCACTCGTCACCGTCGCGGTGCGCGATGCAGTTGGGCCGGATCTCGGAGCGGGACCAGTGGGGTTCGCTGAAGCCGAGGGAGTCCGATCCGTGATCGGGTTCGGTGATCGCCCAGCAGCCGATCTCCGCTGCGCCCTCGGTCATGTACCGCTCGTTCAGGTCCGGGTCACCGGTGAGCGGCACGAAGAACTTCTGGAACCCCGAAACGGCCAGGCCGACCGCGAGCCCTGCGTCGGCCCAGCCGAGGGTCTCCATGATGCGCGCGGAGAGCATCGTGAGCTCGGCCGGCTCGAATGTCCCTGCCATCGACACCTGGTCGACCCCGAGCGAGCGGTACTTCTCGTGCAGCTTCCATAGGGGCGACTCCGCAGCGATCACCTCTTCTGGGTCGGCCAGCTTGTCGAGCGCCGCACCGAGCGGGCGGACCTCGTCACGGGCGAAGCGCTCCACGACCTCGAGGATCTCGAGCGCTTCGGAGCTGAGCCCCGGTTCGTTGAGCTGTGTCATGTTTCGACCTCCTTGGTCACACCTGGTCCCACCACTTGTCGATGTCGAGGTCCTCGGCGATCACCTGCAGCGCGTTGTAGCCCGGTCCGAAGGTGATGAAGCCGTGGGGGTGCTGGGTGGACCCGGCCATGTAGAGGCCCTCGACGGGCGTGCGGTACTGACCGAGCTCTGGCAGCGGTCGCTGGTCCAACATGTTGGCGAGGCTGATCTCACCCATCATCCAGTCGCCACGGACCATGTTGGGCATCTTCTTCTCGATGTCGAGAGGCGTGAACGGCACCCAGTCCACGAAGGCGTCCTCGGTGAGGTTGGGTGCGAAGCGGCGCCATGTCTCCAGGCACCGTTGGCCGTACCATCGACCTGTCGTCTCCCACTCGCCCGCGCCGGCGCCGTTGATCGCAAAGGGAGCGAACTGGCGCAGCAGGCCTGTGTAGTGGCCCTCCGGCGCGTCGGTGGGGTCGTAGAGCGAGTTGACCGCCGCGTTGGGACGGGGATCGGGGAGCTTGCCTTCGCGGATCGCCCGCCAGTCGTCGTTGAGGTCCACGGGATCCGCATAGCCGAGGTTCACCACCCATGCCCGGTTGACGTCCGGGTCGAACTCCGCGGCGGTGTACTGCGGAAGCTCGCGCATCGCCGCGTGCACGGAGAACAACGTCCAGTCCTTGTGGGCCACCTCGGTGGCGACCCGTTCACGGAACTCCGGCGCGAGCTCGCTCGGATCGACGAACGACAAGAAGGTCTGTTCGACATCCACTGTCGAGACCACGGCCTTTCGGGCGGTGATCTGCTCACCGCTGGCGAGCACCACTCCTGCCGCGCGCCCGCCGTCGACGACGATCGAGGCGACCTCTGCGTCGCTGACCATGACGCCTCCGTGCTGGGCCAGGTCGCGCCAAAGGGCATGTGCCAGACGGTGCGATCCCCCGACGCACAGGTGCCAGTTGTTGATCTTGCCCACCAGCAGCGGGAACCCGATCGCGAGGCCCGCCACGTCGTTGGTGTAGCCGCACACCGCGGCATGGAACGCCAGGTGGACCTTCACCTTGGGGTGGGTGAAGTGCTGGTCGAGGAACTGATCGATCGTCTCGCGGCGCAGCTTCACCGACAGGAACTCCGAGCGGTCCTCCACCCCGAACGATGCCAGGGCCTTGGTGAGCTCCTTGACCGACAGCGGCGGCTTGTACATGAGCGTGCCCAACAGCAGATCGACGAAGCCGTGGGCCTCGTCGTAGAGCCGCTTGAAGGTGGCGGCGTCGGCCTCGGAGAAGCGAGCCATCGACTCGACGGTGCGGTCTATGTCGGCATGCACCAAAAGGGCGGTCCCGTCTTCGAATATCGAGGCCATCTGGACCTCGGGACGCACGTACTCCACACCGTGGCCGCGCACGTCGAGGTCGGCGACCGGCGGTGCCATGTCGACGAAGGTGTGGTAGTTGGCGTGCACGTTGTGCAGGAAACCCGCCTGGGTGAGCTCCTCGGTGCACAGGCCGCCGCCCTCCTCGTGACGGCGTTCGAGCACGACCACGTCGAGGCCGCTTCGGGCAAGGTAGGAGCCCAGTGTCAGGCCGTTGTGACCTGCCCCGATGATCACGACGTCGCAGTTGTCACGCATCAGTATCCCCTCTCAGCCACGATCGGGCTGGTGAGCTCGAGGTCCTTGGCGATCGCCTTGAACGAGTTGTAGCCACAAGCTGCGTGCACGCCGCCGCCCGGGTAGGCGGAGGGCCCGCAGAGGTACAGACCGTCGATCTCGGTGCGGTAGTTCGACGCCTCGGGGAACGGCCGGTTCGCTCCCATCTGGTCGGGTGAGAACTCCCCGTTGGAGAAGTCGCCTTCGCGCATCATGTTCTTGCGCTCCATCTGGTCGGGTGTGTAGAGCCGGTGCTCGATGATGTTGGCCGGGGTCATGTTGGGAGCCGCCCGGCGCCACGCCTCGATGAAGCGGTCGTTGTAGGTCGCACGCGCTTCTTCCCACTCCTGCGCGCTCAGGGCGCTAGCGGGGGGCAGGAAGTACCACCCCGTCGCGGCGTGTCGACCCGGAGGCGCCTGGGCGCGGTCCCAGAGGCTGTTGACCCAGGTTCCCGCAGCGGGCTGGGGCAGCTCACCGGAGTAGGCGTCGCGGATGTAGCGGATGGTGTCCTCGGGCCCGTCGAATCCGACCATCGTGTAGAAGCACCGGTTGATCTCGGGGTCGTGACGTGCCGAGAGGTAGTCCGGTGCTTCGAACAGGCAGAACATCGGTGTGCCGAGCACGTGGCTGGGCCCGTAGCGGAACGCCTTGGAGCGCTTCACCCAACGATCCGAGAGGTGCTCGGGTCCGACCATGTCGAGCATCGTCTGTTGGAGGTCCGCGTTCGAGGCCACGCACCGGGTTGCGCGGATGTCGCCGGTGCGGGTGGAGACGCCGACGGCCCGGCCGTCCTCGACGAGGATCCGCTCCACCGCGGTGTTCTCGATCAGCTCGACGCCTTCGCGATAGCAGGCCTGGGTCATGGCCTTGGCGAGCGCGTGGGTGCCGCCGAGAACGAGCTTCCAGTTGCCCATCGTCCACATGATGAAGCTGAGGAACCCCGCACCGGTTCCGGTCTGGTCCACCGGGAAGCCCCATTCCGGGGTGGCGCGGTACAGCAGCGCCCGCAGCTCGGGGGTCTCGAAGAGCTCGTCGATGACAACCTTGGGCGACTTCGCCGCGTAGTCGGCGGTGATGCCCATGTCACCGAAGACCATCTCCGCCGTGGCGCCCTGGTCCGCCACGGGGAGGTCCCCCGGTGGTGTGTAGAGCCCGGCGGCGAGCATCGGCTCGAGCGCTGCGGCACGCTTCTTGAGCTCGACGTAGGTGTCGGCGTCGGCCTTGGAGTACTGCGACAGATTTGCGTGGGTCCGGTCGAGGAGGTCCGGGCGGTGAAGGATCACCGGTGGGCGGCCGTCCCCGAAGGCTATGCCCGCCTGGGCCTCGGGCATCACGGTTCGCAGGCCGAGGTCCTCGAGGTCGAAGTCCGCGATCATCGGCATGATGTCGAAGAACTCCATGTACTGGGCGTGGAGGTTGAACCGGAAACCCGGGACCATCGGCTCCTCGGTGTTGACGCCTCCGCCCTCCTCGTGGCGTCTCTCGACGATGGCCGTGCTCAGGCCGGCTCTCGCGAGGTAGGCAGCCAAGCAGAGCCCGTTGTGGCCGGCTCCGATGACGATGGCGTCATAGGTTCGATCACCCATCTGGTGTCCTTGTCTGTCGATGTCCGCTGCTCGACGGACGGCACTCAAGGTCCTGTGGGCCCCCGTTGCCCCCGCATGTTCGTAACCATATATCGAATATCGAGGGTTGGATACCGAACATGTGTCACTCTGGCGCTATGGCACCTCGCAACGCGATCGACGTGGAACTGCCCGGCCACGCTGGGACGACCCTGCGGGGCTGGCTGTTTCTGCCGCCGGACTCGCAACGCGGTGGTGGAGCGCTGGCGGGAGTGGTGATGGCGCACGGGTTCTCGGCGGTCAAGGAGATGCGCCTCGACCGGTTCGCCGAGGTGATCTGCGACGCGGGCCTGGCGGTGCTGGTCTACGACCACCGCAACTTCGGTGCCTCCGACGGCGAACCGCGCCAGGAGATCAACCCGTGGGCGCAGGCACGCGACTACCGCCATGCGCTGACGTGGTTGGGGAACCGCCCCGAGGTCGACGCGGACCGACTCGGCATCTGGGGATCCAGCTACAGCGGCGGGCATGTGATGGCGGTTGGTGCGGTCGATCGGCGTGTGAAGGCGGTCGTTGCGAACGTGCCCTTCGCTGGCCTGTCCGCGGTGGGCTACGACGACGCCTCCGACGTCGACGAGCGTTTCGGTCGCCTCCGTGACGCGCTGATGGACGAATCGGGCAACGGTCCCGCCGATCGGGCGGACCAGCCGATGGGGCCCATGGCGGTGGTCACCGAGGAAGGAGATGACCGCCTGGTGTTCCTCGCGCACCCCGAGGCGGCGGAGTACTTCCTGCCGTTCGGGGAGCACGGTGCCGAGCCGACGACCTGGCGCAACGATGTGACGGTGGTGTCGATGCTGTCGGATCCGCCGTGGGACCCGGGTGTGTGTGCGGCGCACATAGCGCCCACCCCGCTGATGATGGTGGTCGCGACCCATGACCATCTGGCCGACACAGCGGTGGCGGTAGCTGCGTTCGATCGTGCCGGTGAACCCAAGGAACTGGTCATGGTGCAGGGCCATCATTTCGTGCCCTACGAAGACGAGGGCTTCGCGCTTGCCTCCGGCGCCGCGGCGCGCTTCTTCACCCGTCACCTTTAGGCGCGCTGTGAGCGAACCGGTTCTCTACCGTCACTTCGCGTCCAAGAAGGATGCTCGACGGCATGGGTGTGGCGTTCACCGTGCGCAACCTGCTCCAGGTCCCCGATACCGACGAAGGATCCATCGACGAAGACGTCGCCACGATCGAGTCGGTCATCTCTTGGCTTGCCGAGCCGGATCGCGTCACCGGGGAGGCGAACTCGTCCATGTGGTCGTCGCGAAAGGGGAACAGATGAACGGGTTGCTCATATCCAGCCATGACCGAAGCGCCATGGAGGTCGTGGAGGCGAAGCGGATCAAACGCATCATCGGCCTCGATGCGGTACGTACGCCCGAGGAGCTCCGATGCTTCTTCGATACCGCCACCATGTTGGTGATCCCCTCGGCGATCGAGTTCACCGTCGACTGGGCGCCCCACGGGCTCCGGTGTCACCCCTGGTCGCAATCATGGTGATGGCCGACATCAACTGACCGTGGGAGGTCACATGAGCCCTACCTGGGCACGAAGGAGCGGCTGGAGCATCCACTTCGACTTCTCGGAACCTCACCAGGTTCCACACGTCGCTGTAAGAAGTGGCGAGACCGGCGCCATCTGTACGTATCGAGACCTGACATTATGTACACTTGCGACATGGACGTAGCGGTCACCGAACTCAGAGCGCACCTCAGCCACTGGATCGATGTTGCACGCGACGGGAACGACATCGTTATCACGGATCGGGGAACACCGGTTGCGCGAATTGTCGCCCTTGACTCGACACCGGTCATCGAGCGCCTCACCGCCGAGGGCGTCATCAGTCGTCCGACGCGCTCAAGCCGGCCGATTGCCGGTGATCGGCAGCGGCCAACGCCGAAGCGACCGGTTGCGGGCATCGTCAGTGAGCAGCGTCGCTGAACGTGGCCCTCGTCTACTTCGACTCCAGCGCGTTGGTGAAACTTGTGCTCGACGAGGACGGATCCGACGTCGTCGCTGTTCTGTGGAACGCATGCGATGTCGCGCTGTCGAGTCGACTGGCCTATCCCGAGGTCTGCGCCGCGCTCGGAGCTGCCGGTCGCAGTCGCGACCTGACCGACTCGCAGGCGGCTGTGGCCATGTCCGACTGGGAGCTGTTCTGGGCATCGATGCGTCCGGTCGAGTTGA
>CAYVYG010000091.1:0-10115 GCA_964454385.1 uncultured Microthrixaceae bacterium | reverse complement strand
GCGAAGCCGATCACCACCGCGCGCACCGAGGCGGAGCGGTGCGTCAACACGTTCCGCTTCTCGGCCACCGCGGCGCGCACCGCGGTGGGCTCGATGGTGCCGATGGAGGCCTCCGCTGCGGGCGCCGGCAAGCTCGGGTTCACCCTGCGGGTTCCCGTCGGCGTGCTGGGCGCGATCAGCCCGTTCAACTTCCCGCTCAACCTCGTGGCCCACAAGGTCGCGCCGGCCATCGCAGCCGGTTGTCCCGTCGTGTTGAAGCCGGCGTCCGCGACCCCGCTGACCGCGCTGTTGCTCGCGGAGCTGCTAGAGGACGAGGCCGGCCTGCCGCCCGGCTGGCTGAACGTGGTGACCGTGCCCGGCAGCGCGGCGGACCGGCTGGTGACGCATCCCGACGTGGCAGCGATCTCCTTCACCGGGTCACCCGAGGTGGGCTGGGGGATCAGGGAGAGTGCCCCCCGCAAGCGGGTCGGTCTCGAGCTCGGCAACAACGCCCCGGTGATCGTCCACCACGACGCGGACCTCGACCTCGCAGCGAGCAGGACCACCAGGGGGGCTTCGCCTACTCCGGGCAGACCTGCATCTCGGTGCAGCGCATCTACGTGCACGAGGACGTGGCCGACGACTACCTGGCGCGGCTGCAGAGCGAGGTCGACGGGCTCGTGGTCGGTGACCCCATCGAGGAGGACACCGACGTGAGCGCCCTCATCGACGCCGGGGAGACCGACCGGGTCTCGCAGTGGATCGACGAGGCGACCGACGGCGGAGCACGCATCATCGTCGGTGGCGACCGCACCGGTGACGACGTGCTGCGCCCGACGATCCTCACCGGTGTGCAACCGGAGATGAAGGTGTGCACCCACGAGGTCTTCGGGCCGGTGGTCGGTGTCCAGACCTACCGCGACGTGGAATCGGCCTTCGAGGCCGCCAACGACACCCGCTACGGCCTCCAGGCCGGCATCTTCACGAGCGACCTGTCCCTCGGCATCGAAGCCGCCCACAGGCTCCACTTCGGCAGCGTGTGCGTGAACGAGAGCCCGACCTACCGGACCGACCAGATGCCCTACGGGGGAGTGAAGGACTCGGGCAACACCAAGGAGGGTCCCGCCTGGTCGGTGGCCGAGATGATGACCGAGGAGCGCATGGTCGTCATCCAGCGCTGACCCCTGGCGAACCGAAGGGCTGGCGAACCGAGGGCTCTGGGGTATCGAATCGGGGGCTGACACCATTCAGTTCGCCTGATTTCGCCGGGCGGGGCTGACAGCGAGCGGGGCTGAACCCCACGGAGGCGATCAGGTACCGACGAGAGCGGCGACCACAGGGGCGAAGGCACGGGCACGGTCCCCGGGGATGACCGTGTAGCTGTACCCCCAGCGCGCGCGGCGGGCCTGGAGATCCTCGATCACCTGCGCCTCGGTGCCGGCGAGCACGATCGGCGACTCGAGCCCGGTCGCGGGATCCACGCCGAACAGCTCACCCAGCATCGCTGCGACGCCGTCGCGGTCATCGGTGATCTCGGCCGCGGCCAGCCAGGCGTTGAACTCGATGTCGTCCAGCCCGCGCCCGTCGGTGCGCTCACCCGCCCCCTCGGCGACCCAGGAGAACTTCTGGTCGATCCGCTCGGGCATTCCGTCACGCGCGGCCTCGGAATCGATCTCGCCGGAGTGGATCGACGGGTTGACCCCCACGATGTCCGCGAACGAGCCGGCGAAGCGCAACAGGCGAGGTGCCCCGCCGCCGATGATGAACGGCGGCCCTCCCGGTGAGTGGGTGGCGATGTCGGCCGGCAACCCAGTCACCTCGTAGTGCTCACCCTGGTGATCCACCGCCTCGCCGGTGAGGTAGCTCTTGAGGATCCGGGCATGTTCGATCATCCGTGACACCCGAACCCCGGGCGGGTCCATCGGTATGCCCGAGCAGTCGTAGTCGGCCCGCTTCCAGCCGGCGCCGATGCCGACCTCGAGTCGGCCATCTGAGATCTGGTCGATCGTGGCGAGCTCGCGCGCGAGGAACGCGGGGTGCCTGAAGTCGCAGTCGAACACGAGCGATCCGACCCGCAGGTCTGTGGTCACCGCCGCGGCTGTCGCCATCGCCGAGATGGGGCCGAGCCCCTCGTCGAGGTGGTCGGGTACGAGCACGCTCGAGTACCCGAGGTCCTCGAGCTCACGACAGCTGTCTGCCCAGTTGCGACCCTCGGCGGGACGTTCCAACTGGACCGCGAAACGGAACGGCTTGGTCATGGGCGCGACGCTACCGGTACGGAGCCGGTGGCGGTGCGTCCGCGACGCGCTGTCCCGACGCCCGGGCGGCGATCGGGCGAAGCAGCTGTTCTGCGATCCAGTAGATCCCGTAGCCGAGCGCGGTGGCGAGCGCCGGGAGGCCGATGAGCCAGGCCGCGTAACCGGCGAGCGCACCGGCACGCCAGTTGGCGGCTCCCCACAGCAGGGCTGCGGGCAGTGGAGCGAGCAACGCGACGATCACAGCCGGCCACCACTGGTTCGACGGACCCAGCACCAACACGACGCTGCCGATCACCGACCCGATCGCCCACAGCGCGAGAGCGAGGCGCGACGACACCGAGCGCGACCAGCGCGTCGCCATCGTCACCGCGGCGTACATCAGGTTGCGACGCAGCAAGGGGACCCCACAGCTGGCCATCGCAGAAAGAAACACCTCGTCCGCGCCGCCGCGACGGTCCGCTGCCGCGCGCCGGTCGACAGCGGCGCTGTGGCCCGCAACCGCCAACCGATCGGCGCTGTTTCCCACCATCGTGTCGTGCACGAGTGCGGCGGGTGTGTGACGACCGTTCACCGGGACGAACCAGGCCATGAACAACGGGATCGACGCCAGGTCGGTCGGGACCTCCTCGCGACTGGGGACCCGGACCCGGGTCGGTCCCTGCTCGTAGAGGAACGGCTCGTCGACGAGGAACTGGTCATCGGCGATCTGGCGCAGCACGAAGCGGGCGGGCTCGTTGCCCTGCGCGTCGTAGAAAGGCGCGGTGGGCCCTGCGAACGACCAATCCGAGGGGTTGTTCTCCATGGGTCCTCCTAGGCGTCGACCACCCCTCCGTAGGTGTGCTCGATGCCGGCCGCGGTTCCCTGGTCGGCCACCGAGGCGGCCAGGTCCTTGCCGAAGACGTCGGCCACCTTGTCGTGACCGGGCGAGAGCATCACGTGGAGGCCACCCTGTTGGCGGTCCATGTTCCAACCGCGCTCGTCCATCCGGTCGCCCACGGCCTCGATGTCTACGTCCACTCCCGAATCGGGATCGACTCCGATCTGGAACACCGACATGTCGGGCGTCGGCGTGGCCCGCACGCCGTCGACCGATTCGACCGCTGCCAGGAAGCCGCGTGTCGCATCCAGCACCCGTCGTCCGAGTCGCAGATAGCCCTCGGTGCCGAGGTGGGTGATGGTCGCCCACGCACCTGCGATCGGTGGGGCTGGCCGGGTCCCCGCTGAGGACGCCGAGGCGTAGAGACCCCCGGGCCAGTCGTCGTACATGAAGACCTGGCGCTGGTAGAGCTCGGGGTCGCGGTAGGTGATCGTCGAGATCCCCTTGTAGCAGTAGCCGTACTTGTGGATGTCCGCAGACAGCGAGGTGACTCCCTCGACCCGGAAGTCCCACGGCACCACCGGCTCGCCGAGCTGTTCCCAGAACGGCAGGAGCCATCCACCGAGACACGCGTCGACGTGGCACAGGACCCCGCGCTCTGCCGCGATGGCGGCGATGTCGCCCACCGGGTCGATCACCCCGAAGGGGTACCCGGGCGCCGATGCGACCACCAGCGCGGTGTCGGGGCCGATCGCGGCTGCGATCGCGCCGGGATCGGCACGCCCGTCGGGTCCGACCTCGGTGAAGCGCTGGGTCACGTCGAGGTACTTGCACGCCTTCGCGAACGCTGGATGGGCGGTGCGCGCGCAGACCAACTCGGGTGCCATGACGCCGTTGGCCCGAGCGTGGTCCCGGGCGGTCTGGACCGCGAGGAAGATCGACTCGGTGCCCCCGGAGCTGAGCGACCCGGCGCTCGCTCCGAACAGCGACTTCGCCATGGCGATCACCTCGCCCTCCATGCGCAACAGGGTCGCGTAGCGGAACGGGTTGAGTGCGTTCTCGTGAAGGAACATCCGCGCGACCTCGGCCTGAAGTGCCTCCAGCTCCGCGTCGTCGGGGTTGTAGACCAGGCTGAAGGCCTTTCCGCCACGCCAGTCGAGGTCGCCCTCGCGCTCCGCGTGCAGCTCCTCGAGCAGCTCCGCCGCGGGTCTGCCGGTGGCCGGGAATGCTTGGTCGGACATCTGTCCCCCTCTGGTCGCTGGGCCTTCCAGCGACTGTACCGACCGGACCGCGGCAACACCGCCCCGACCCGGCGACGAAACCGGCAGCGACGACGACACCACGATGGAGGACAATGGAGCCATGCGTGACAAGTCGTTGCCGGGACGCACCGATCCGCTGCTGGTCGCCCGCGGGCTGCGAAAGTCCTTCGGGCAGACCCGGGCGGTCGATGGAGTCGACATCGAGATACACCCGGGCGAGCGCGTCGGCATCGTGGGGCCCAACGGCGCGGGCAAGACCACCACGCTGTTGATGCTGCTCGGGGCGATCGAACCCGACGAGGGTGGGATCGAGCTGGTCGGCGAGCGGCTGCCCGGTGGCCGGGGACCGGCGATGCAGCGCGTCGGCTTCGCAGCCGGCTACATCCCCCTGCCCGAACGCATGACGGTGATCGAGACCCTCGAGCTGTTCGCGACCCTCTACGGCGTTGCGGACCCGCGCACGGCAACCAGAGCCGTGCTGGACGAGCTCGGCATAGCCCACCTCGGCGGCCAGCGCTGCGAGTCGCTGTCCTCGGGCCAGGGCACGCTGGTCGGATTCGCGAAGGCCGTGATCCACCAGCCCCGCCTGATCGTGCTCGACGAACCCACCGCGTCGTTGGATCCCGACGTCGCCATGCGGGTGAGGGACCGCCTCGAGGTGATGAACCGGGAGCACCACGCCACCCTGTTGCTCACGAGCCACGACATGCGCGAGGTCGAGCGACTCACCACACGGGTGATCTTCCTGCGCGCCGGGAGGGTGATCGCCAACGGCCCGGCGGCCGTGGTGGTGGCCGAGGCCGGCTACCCCGACCTCGAGACCATGTTCCTGGCCGAGGCGGCGCGCCTGAGGAGTGAGGCGGTGTGAACAGCGATCCTTCGAGGCACTCCCGGAGGCGGATCTGGGCGATGTCGAAGCGCAACATGGTCGTGCAGGCCCGCAACCCGGGGCACTGGTTCCTATTGTTGGTGCTCCCCCTGGTCGACGGGCTGTTGTTCGGGTCGATCGGTGTCGCCTTCGGTGAGGGGGATGCGCCGGTGCGGCTGCTGGTGACCGGAGTGATGCTGTTCCACCTCATCTGGCAGGTGACCCTGGCGGGATCGCTCGGTCTGTTGGAGGAGGTCTGGTCGCGCAACCTCATGAACCTGATCGCCACGCCGCTCACCGAGCGCGAGTTCCTGGGCGCGCTGGGGGTGGTCGGGATCGCCCGCACGTTCGTTTCGGTGAGCGTGATCGCTGCGGTCGGCGCTGGCTTCTACGCGGTCGCACCCGACAGCGCAGGCTGGGTGCTCGTTCCGGGCGCTGCGATCCTGTTGGCCTTCGGATGGGCGATCACGCTGTTCGTGGTCGGCCTCACCCTCCAGTACGGCGACAGCGCGGAGGTCTTCTCGTGGGGCACCCTGGTGCTGTTGATGCCGCTGTCGGGTGTGTTCTACCCGGTGGAGTCGCTGCCGGCGCTGCTGCAACCCGTGGCCGAGGTGGTACCGCTCACCCGGGTGTTCGCGGCGGTGCAGACCGGACTCGACACCGGTACCGTCGCATGGGACCAGTTGGCGATCGCGGCGGTCGGCACCGTCGTTGCGCTCGGCGTCGCGATCTGGTTCGTCGATCGCCAGCTCAGGCGGTTCCGCCGCCTCGGCTGGGTCACCCGCTTCACCTGAGCATCCCCGGTGGACACCGGGCCGTGCGCGGACCGGGCCGTGCGGGGACCGGGCCGTGCGCGGACCGGGTCGTGCGCGGACCGGGCCGTGCGCGGAACCGATCGTACGGGTGCCGGTGCACTCGGGGATTCACCGGTCGGGAGCCGGTCAGTCCTTGGTGCCGATCTCGTGGGCAGCCGCGTTCATCGCCTCGGCGAGGCGGAGGTCGAACTCGGTCACACCGCCGACGTCGTGGGTCGACAGCTCCACCGAGACCCGGTCATAGACGTTCTCCCACACCGGATGGTGGTCGAGCTCGTCCGCGGTCGGTGCGACCTTCGCCATGAACCGCATGGCGTCGCCGAAGTCCTCGAAGCGGAACTCGCGCAGCAGGCGGTCGCTTCCGGTGCCGACCGACCACGGGTGGTGATGGGCCGCCCACTTGCGGATCTCGTCGTCGGTGAGCTTGTCGCGGCTCGGGGCGTTCTCATCGCTCATGTGAGGGTCATCGCTCATGTGACGATCGTGCCACACCTCCGGCACCGCTGGCGCGCGTCGCGTCGGCGGGCCCCGGGCCCACCGCCTAGGTTCGTCGGTGCCCGGAGCTGCCATGACCACGTCCACAACCGCGACCACCACCAGGACCACCGCCGCGAACAGAGCGGTCCTCGCGGCCGCCGGCGAGGCACGCAACGACGCGTCGGCTCAGCTGAGCGACGCCGTGAGGCTGATGTCGCGGGCCGTTGATGCAGCGCTCGCAGGGCTGGATCCCTCGCTCAGGGAGCGGATCGGGGTCGTCGCGGCCACCGTCGGCTCGGACGACTCACCGGATCCGGCAGGCGCGGTCGCCCAGGCCATCGGCGCACACGCGGCCACGACGGTTGTGGCGGCGATAGGTGTCACCCAGCAGCGGCTGGTCTCGCACGCGATCAATGCCGTGCGATCCGGTCGCGCCGACGCGGTGCTGGTGCTGGGAGGTGAGGCGAAGGCGTCGGCCCTGACCGCGAAGCGCAACGGGCAGGAACCCCCGAGCGCGCGGACCGGCCCGGGCGCGGCCGAGCTGTTCGAACCCGACGGCGAGTTCATGGCCGAGACGGAGGTCGCTGCCTCGCTGTGGGACCCGGTCACCCAGTACGCGCTGATCGACTCGGCGCTGGCTCTCCACGAGCGACGGTCCCCCGCGCAGCTGCTCGAGGACGTGTCGGAGCTCTGGGCGCGCTTCGATGCGGTGGCCGGCGCCAACCCGACGGCCGCCTTCGCCGGCCCGCCCCACACCGCGGGCGACCTGGCACGCACCAGCGACGAGAACCGACTGCTCGCCTTTCCCTACAACAAGTGGCACTCGACCCAGTGGACGATCGACCACGCCGCAGCGCTGCTGGTGTGCTCCGAGGAGCTCGCACTGGCGGCGGGCGCCACGCGCGACTCGTTGCTACACCCCCTGGTCGCACTCGATTCGTCCTGGGGCCTGACGCTCACCCGCCGCGCGGAGCCCCATCGCTGGCCGACCATGGAGATCATGGGAGCGCGCGCCGAGAAGCACCTCGGGCACCCGCTCGCGGACACGGACCTGATCGAGCTCTACTCGTGCTTCCCGGCTGCGGTGCGGGTTCAACAGCGCGCGTTGGGACTGCCGACCGAGGGCACCCCGACCGTCACCGGAGGCATGGCGTTCGCCGGTGGACCGTTCAACCACTTCACGTACATGGCGACCGCCGAGATCCACCGACGGCTCTCGCGCTCAGAGGCGGACTCCGCGGCGATCACCTCGGTGTCGGGCATGTTGACCAAGGGTGGGTTGATGGTCTGGGGACGTGAGCCCCACAGGCTGGGTCCACTCATCGACGACGTCGGCGGAGCCGCGCGGCAGGCCACCGACACGGTCGCGGTGGCTCCCTGGGACCCCGCCCGACACCTCGCGTCGCCCGGTTCGGAGACAGCCGGCGACAGGCTGGTCGCTGCGACCATCACCGGGGGCTTACGACCAACTCTGTTCGCGCTCACCGAGGACAGAAGCGGCGTGAGCCATCTCGTCGCGCAACCCGCACCCGAGGGAGACCCCGCCGCGGTGCTGAGTCGACCGGGATGGAGCCCACCATGACCCCTTCGATCGGTTACGGAGTCATCGGCACGGGCATGATGGGCGGCGAGCACATCCTCGACATCGGCCACCTCGTCGGTGGATCGGTCGTTGCGATCGCGGATCCTGTGGCCTCGAGCCTCGACTGGGCGCGGGCATGCCTCGATGCATCCCCCGAGGCTCCCGCGGCCCGCGAGAGGGTCTCGGTGTACAGCGACCACCGAGACCTGCTCGCAGATCCCGCTGTCGACGTCGTCGTGGTCGCCACGCCGAACCACACCCATGCTGCGGTCCTCACCGACGTGCTGGCGGGCCCCCACCACGTCCTGGTCGAGAAGCCCCTCTGCACCACCGTCGAGGATGCCCGGCGCGTCGTCGAGCTCGCCGAGGCACGCGACGCGATCACCTGGATGGGGCTGCAGTACCGCTACATGCCGACGATCTCGACGATGCTCGACCAGTTGGCCACGGGCGTGTGCGGCACCACCAGGATGATCGCGATCCGCGAGCACCGCTTCCCGTTCCTCGCGAAGGTCGGCGCCTGGAACCGCTTCCGGGAGTACACCGGTGGAACCCTGGTCGAGAAGTGCTGTCACTTCTTCGACCTGATGCACCTCATCGCCGGTGCAGAGCCCACGCGGGTCATGGCGAGCGGCGGCCAGGACGTCAACCACCTCGATGAGGAGCAGCACCTCGATGCAGAACGCCAAGACGCAGAGAACCGGGGTCGCACGCCCGAAGTCCTCGACAACGCGTTCGTGATAGTCGAGTTCGCGAACGGGATCCGGGCATCGCTCGATCTGTGCATGTTCGCCGAGGGCGGGCGGTACGAACAGGAGCTGACCGTCACCGGCGATGCAGCGAAGCTCGAGACCACCGTTCCGGGCCAGGTCGTCTGGCTGGGCGAGCGATCCCGGGCGGGAGGTCCCGGTTCGGTCCCCGGATCGGGCGTGGTCGAGGTACCGGCCCCGATGGACCCTCGGGTGCCCCATCCGGAGCTGCACCAGGGCGCGAGCTTCATCGAACACGTGGCGCTGCTCGACGCGATCCGCAACGGTCGCCGCGAGGACGTGACCGTGCGCGACGGGATGTGGTCGGTCGCGATGGGCGTCGCCGCGCACCGCTCGATCGACGAGGGCCGACCGGTCGGTCTCGCCGAGCTCTTCACATGACCGTGCTCATCGCCTGGCCGTGCTCATCGCATGACTGTGCTCATCGCATGACTGTGCTCATCGCATGACTGTGCTCATCGCATGACTGCGCTCATCGCATGACTGTGCTCATCGCATGACTGTGCTCCTGATCTGAGCACCCTGGGAGCTCAGGCCCCGAACGTCCGCCTGAACCAGCCGCCCCAACGTGAACGGTGGTAGTCGAGCAGCTCGTCGATGCGCAGAGCGCGGGTGCCGTTGCCTGCGCGGACCCAGAGCTCGGGCTCCCTGTTGTGACCGGTTCCCTTCGGTGGTGTCAGATAGACCGGCACCGGGGATGGATCGACGTCGATCCGGCACACCTGGGCCCCCGGATCCCCAGGCCCACCGCCCGCTGTCTCGAAGCCGATCCGCACTCCCGAGAGCGCGGGCAGCCCGAGAGTGGTGCGCAACAGGTCCGTGAGGAACAACTCGTATCCATCGGTGTCGGGGAACTTCATGAGCGGCAGGTCGGCGCCGAGGCCGACCACCTCGCCGTCGTCGCCAACCCCGATCAACAGCGTCCCGCCACGGCCGTTCAGGAACCCGCACACGGTGCGCGCCACGACGGCTTCGATCACAGGGTCGCGCTCGTTCGTGTGCAGGTTGCGCCGCGCGGTCGACTTGAACTCCACCGCGCCGGATTCCCCGAGGCGGATCAGCTCTGCGACCTCCGTCCCGTGCACGTCGGGAGCCGGCCGGTACCGCTGCTCGAACATCGTGGCCACGAGCAGGAACACCACGGTGAGACCGAGCGCCAGGATCACCGACAGCACGATCGAGTCCTCCCGGCCGATGCTCGCGAGAGCGAACGCGACCGAGCCGGCGACGGTCGCCAACAGGGCAGAGGTCGACCAGGTGATCGAACGCACGCGGCGCACCATCATC
>CAYVYG010000090.1:0-10118 GCA_964454385.1 uncultured Microthrixaceae bacterium | reverse complement strand
CAGCCAGTGCCGATGCGACGCTGGGTGACTCGGCAGCGGTGCTTCAGTCGCGGTGAAGCGGAGCGTGCCAATGACATCGGGGCCGGTTGCATGTGAATGCCGCTGACCGAGCTTCCAATCGCAGTCTTCGACCACTGACCCATGCTCCTAGAATGCGCGGCCATGGCCGTGGCCCATCCCAACGCTCGCTCGGCGCAGGCCGGGGCGCCGGAGGACCGGGTCCCCTGCAGCTGGTCCGCCCGGAGCTGAGGGGTCCGCTCCGTGATCACCGAGAGACTCCGGGGACGGAGGATCCTCGTCACCGGCGCAACGGGTTTCGTGGGCACAGCCCTCACCGAACGCATCCTGCGGTGCATCCCCGGTTCGCATGTGGTGCTGTTGGTGAGGCACGGGCGCCGCCGCGAGGCGGCCGAACGCGTCCGGCGCGAGGTGCTGCGCAACGACGCGTTCGACCGTCTGCGGGCCGAGCTGGGACCTGACGCATTCGACGAGATGGCCTCGCAACGGATCTCGGTGATCGCCGGCGATGTGGGCACCGATGGGCTCGGGCTCGACCCGGCCGGCCTCGAGACCCTCGCGTCGTGTGACGTCGTCATCCACTCGGCGGCGACAGTCGCGTTCGACGCCCCGTTGGACACAGCGGTCGAGGTGAACCTGCTCGGCCCGGTACGCCTCGCCCGCACGATCGAGCAGGCATGTTCGGACCACGCAACGGGCCTTCCGCACCTGGTGACGGTCAGCACCTGTTACGTGGCCGGCAACCGCCGGGGCGCGGCACCCGAGGAGCCGGTTCGCGACAACCCGTTCTTCGTCGACATCGACTGGCGCGCCGAGGTGGCCGCCGCGAGGCGCGCCAGGGGCGACGCGGATGCGCTGAGCCGCAGCGCGGAGGAGCTCGCGGAGCTCTCGGCGCGGGCACGGTCGATCCTCGGTCCGGCCGGAGGCCCTGCGCTGGCCGAGCGCACCGAACAGCTCAGACGCGACCGGGTCGCCGAGACGATGGTCGCGGCCGGAAGGGCCCGCGCCGCGTCGCTCGGCTGGCCCGACGCCTACGCGCTCACCAAGGCGCTCGGCGAGGTGGCCCTCAGCGAGATCACTGCGGACACGCTCCAGAGCGTGAGCATCGTGCGACCCTCGATCATCGAATCCGCGCTCGCCGAGCCAGAACCCGGTTGGATCAGGGGCTTCAGGATGGCCGAGCCGATCATCCTGTCCTACGCGAGGGGGATGCTCTCGGAGTTCCCCGGTGTACCCGAGGGCGTGGTGGACGTCATCCCCGTCGATCTCGTCGTGTCGGGCATCCTCGCTGCGGCTGCTGACCCTCCGGCGCCAGGTTCGGATCCCGACATCGTCCAGGTCGCCTCGGGGTCGCTCAACCCGTTGCGCTACCAGGTGCTGGTCGACAACGTGCGCGACTGGTTCACCGCCAACCCGCTGCACGACGAGCACGGCCAACCGGTCGTGGTTCCCGACTGGAGCTTCCCGGGCCGGGGCCGCGTCGAGCGCCAGCTCCGCACCGCGACCTCGCTGCTCGGGCGCGCCGAGCGCATCGTCGCGGCGATGCCCCTGCGAGGCAGGGCGGTGGAACTGGGCACGAGGCTCGAACGTCGACGTTCCGAAGCCACCCGGGCACTCGAGTACGTCGAGCTCTACGGCGCGTACACCGAGTGCGAGGCAGTCTACGGAGTGGATCGCCTCATCGAGCTGTCGGCGATCGAGAAGCGAGACGAGGCGAGCCCCGACGAGCGCGGGGCGACCGGGCCTCCGGGCATGCCCATGGAGATGGACCCCCGGATCATCGACTGGGACAGCTACATCGCTTCGGTGCACCTGCCGTCTGTTGTCAGCCACGGCCGTGCACGCACGACGGCCACCAGACGGGATCCCCACCATCGCGCGAACAGGTTAAGGACCCAGGTCCTCTCGCAAGACCGCCAGCTCGCGGTGTTCGACCTCGAGAACACCCTGATCGGGTCGAACGTCGTTAGCACCTACGCATGGCTGGCGACACGCAGGCTCGCCACCGCTGACCGCCTCGGGATCATCGCCAGGCTCCTCGCGGAGGCACCATCGCTGCTGGTCGCGGACCGGGCGGACCGCTCGGACTTCCTGCGGTCGTTCTACCGTCGCTACGACGGAGCCCCGGTCGGCCAGATCCGAGCCGACGCCATCGAGGCCATGAGCACGATGATGATCTCGCGCACGTTCCCCGAAGCAGTGCGCAGGGTCCGCGAACACCGACGCCTCGGCCACCGGACGGTGCTCATCACCGGAGCCCTGGATCTCGTGGTCGAACCGCTGGCACCGCTCTTCGACGACATCGTGAGCGCGGAGACCGCGCGTGAGATCCGCGACGGCACCGAGGTGCTGACCGGACATCTGGTGGCGGCACCACCGACCGCCGAGGCGCGCGCACGGGTCCTGCTCGAGCTCTGTGATCATCACGGGTTCGACCCCGCCGAGGCCGTCGCGTACGCGGATTCGTCATCGGATCTCTCGCTGCTGGAGACCGCCGGGTTCCCGGTGGCGGTGAACCCCGAAGGACGCCTCGCCTCGATAGCGCGCAACCGCGGATGGTTGATCGAGAACTTCGACACGGCCACCGGCCACCGCCACCGGAGGCTCCCGCTGGGTCCCCGATGGCGTGGGGTCTCACCGCTCGGCCCTACCGTGGGACAGCTGTGAACCGACGCACCGAACCGGACGCCGCTGCGGGTGGATCGCGCGCTGTGCCCTACGAGGCACTGCGCTTCGAGGACTCACCGTCGCGCTACGCAGCGTCGGTGGTGGCCTCTTCACTGCGCACGGGGGGAGGTGCCACGATCGGAGCGCTGCGTCACCGGCGCGACCTCGACCCTCCGGGGTTGCCGGGCCCCGACTGGGTCCACGTGCTGCCCCGCCTGGCAGGCATCTGCGGATCGGACCTCGCTGCGATCGAGGGGCGCTCCTCACGCTGGTTCGAACCGATCATCTCGCTGCCGTTCGTGCCGGGTCACGAAGTGGTCGCCGACCACGACGGACGGCGCGTGGTGCTCGAGGCGGTGCTCGGATGCGCGGCGCGCGGCATCGAGCCCGCATGCGATGCGTGTGCGCAGGGGCGCGCCGGGAACTGCCGCAACGTCGAGCTCGGCTGTGTGGCACCCGGGCTGCAGAGCGGTTTCTGCGAGGACACCGGCGGTGGCTGGTCCACCGTCATGACCGCTCATCCGACCCAGCTGCGCGAGGTGCCCGACGAGCTCGACGATGCGACAGCGGTGATGGTCGAACCGACGGCGTGCGCGGTGCACGGCGCCCTCGCGGCAGGTGTCGGCACCGACGAGACGGCCGCTGTTCTGGGCGCCGGCACGATGGGCCTGGGTGTCCTCGCTGCGCTGGCGAGATGGAGCCGTCCCCGACGCCTTGTGGTCGCGGCGCGCCATCCCCACCAACGCGAGCTCGCCGCCCGGTTGTCCGCGCCGGTTCCGACAACCGTCGTCAGAGACGGTGCCGAGCTGCGCGCGGCCAGGAGGGTAACCGGAACCGGCCTCGCCTGGAAGGCACCTTCTCCATCGCGGCCCTCGATCATGATCACTCCGCGTGAGCCGACCCACCAGCGGTTGACAGGCGGCGTGGACGTGACGATCGACTGCGTGGGATCCGCCGAGTCGCTCGCCACCGCGCTCGCGATCACGCGGCCACGTGGTCGCCTGGTGATGCTCGGCATGCCGTCACGCTCCAAGGTGGACCTGACACCGCTGTGGCAGCGCGAGATCACGCTTGTCGGGGCCTACACATACGGGACCGAACGGCTCGGGGGAACCGAGGTTCGGACCTTCGAGCTCGCCATGGAACTGGTATCAGCGGCAGGCCTCGGAGAGCTGGTCAGCGCCCGTTATCCCCTCGATCGCGCGAGGGAGGCGATCACCCATGCCGCAACGGCGGGGAGCCGAGGCGCAACCAAGGTGTGCTTCGAGATGCGATCGACCGGTACCCCGGACCGTGATCGGCGCGTGAGCCCGGCCGACGCCCGCGATACCCCTCGGGTGTCGGGAGCGAGACGATGAGCCGCGAACGTCGATACCTGCAACGGCCCGGATTGGTCATGCCGATCGACCGTTCCAGCACCCCGGTTCTGCTCCACCACGGCGAGCAGCTGCGGCTGCAGCCCCTCCCGGCGGACCGGTCCCGGGTGATCCACCCGCCCGAGCCCCTGGAACCGATCGACGATGCGGACTCCGCGATCCGCCATGCCATCGAGAACCCGATCGACAGCGATCCCCTCAGCGCGCTGCTGTTCGCCGACATGCGCCTCACGATCGCGTTCGATGACGTGTCGCTGCCGTTGCCGCCGATGCGCCGCCCCGATGTGCGCCAGCGGATCATCGAAGCCGTTCTCGATCTGGCTGCTGCTGCGGGCGTCGACGACGTCCACCTAATCGCGGCCCTGGCGCTGCACCGACGTATGACCGAGGCGGAGCTGCGCCATGTCGTCGGTGACCGGGTCTACGACGCGTTCGCGCCACGAGGCGCGCTGTACAACCTCGACGCCGAGGACGACGCCGAGATGGTCACCGTCGGAAGCACCGATCTCGGCGAGGAGGTGCAGATCTGTCGCCGCGCGGCGGATAGCGACCTGCTCGTGTACGTCAACGTGAACCTGGTGGCGATGGACGGTGGCTGGAAGTCCACCGCGACGGGGCTGTCGGGCTACCGGGCCCTGCGACACCACCACAACCCCGACACGTTGACCCGGAGTCGCTCGTTCATGGACCGACACAACTCCGAGTTGCACCACAGCAACTGGCGCCAGGGCGCGGTGCTGCGCTCGGCCGGTCTGGATGTGTTCCAGATCGAGACGACGCTCAACAACGACCTCTACGGCGACGGCCCCCTCGGTGTGCTCGCCAAGCGCGAGTGGGAATGGAACGTTGCGGATCGCGCCACGTTCCTGGCGGCCCGCGCGGCGCTCGATCGCATGAGCGCCCCGGGACGTCGCTCGGTACTGCACCGCTGGCGCGCCCCGTACGGGTTGACGTCGGTGCAGGCCGGCGAGGTCGAGGCCGTCCACGAGGTGACGACCCGCAACGTGTTGCGCCAGCAGCTCGTGGAGGTGGAGGGGCAGACCGACGTGCTGCTGTTCGGACTCCCCTACATCTCGCCCTACAACGTGGACTCGATCATGAACCCGATCCTCGTGCACTGCCTGGGCCTCGGCTACTTCTTCAACCTCTACCGGGGCAGACCGCTGGTGCGCGAGGGCGGCGTGGTGATCCTGAGCCACCCGACCCGGGCGGAGTTCAACCCGGTGCACCACCCGAGCTACATCGACTTCTTCGAGGAGGTGCTCCCCGAGACCACCGACCCGATCGAGATGTCGAAGCGCTTCGAGCAGCGCTACGCGACCGACGAGTGGTACCGCCACCTCTACCGCACAGGCAACGCCTACCACGGGGTGCACCCGTTCTACATGTGGTACTGGGGAGCCCACGCACTCGACCACCTGGGCGGCGTGATCGTCCTCGGAGGAGAACCGGCGACCGTGCGTCGTCTCGGGTACCGGCCTGCGAGCACGCTCGACGACGCGCTCGAGATCGCATCGGACATCGTGGGCCCGCGCCCAACGATCACCTACTTCAAGAACCCGCCGTTGATGATGGCCGACGTGAGATGACGCGGTTGATGATGGCCGACGTGAGATGACGCGGTTGCGGACCATCGATCCCATCCACGGCGTTGTGGAAGCAGCCCCGTGAAGCTGCGAGACCTCGACCCCCGCGTGCGCATCCGGTCGCTGGGCTTCCCGCTGCTCGGCGCACCCACTCCGGTTGGCATCGAGGCTCCACCCGGTCCCGACCTCGGCGACCGCTACGACTCGCGCTGGGCCCGGACCCCCCTCGCCCGCACGACGCGGATCGTCGCCCAGGAGACACTCGGCCGTGCGTTCACCACTGCGATGTGCAGGCCCGCAGTCACGAACCTCGACCGCCTGGAGAACCTGGAGGGCCCCGCCATCTTCGTGGCCAACCACCACAGCCACCTCGACACGGGGCTCGTGATCGGTGCGCTGCCGCGTCCATGGCGCCACGAGGTGGTCGTCGCGGCCGCCGCCGACTACTTCTTCGACACCAGGGCCAAGGCAGCAGCCGCGGCGTGGTTCTGGGGCGCCGTGCCGATGGAACGCAAGCGTGTCTCGCGACGCAGCGCCCTCGCGGCAGCGGGGCTCATCGATTCCGGCTGGTCGATCGTCATCTTCCCCGAAGGGGGGCGGAGCCCCGACGGTTGGGGCCAGACCCACAAGGGTGGCGCCGCATACCTGGCCGCACGCTGCGACGTGCCGGTGGTGCCGATCCACCTCGAGGGGACCAACCGGGTGCTACCCAGGGGTGCCAGGCGCCCATCACCCGGACGCGTCACGGTGAACTTCGGCTCCCCGATGCGACACGGTGACGATGACGCCCGGCGGTTCGCTGCCCGCATCGAGGCATCACTCGAGGAGCTCGCCCACGAGACCGCCACGGACTGGTACACCGCGAGGCGGTCCGCGCGCCGCGGTGGATCCCCATCGCTGCGCGGGCCCGGGTTCGGAACATGGCGCGACGACTGGGCGCGCGCGGAACGAGACGAATCGGACAGCGCTCGCAGCCGAGGGGATGGTCCCTTCCGCAACCGTGCGAGCAGGCCGGCTACCGGCAGCGTTCAGCGATCCTCTCGCGACAGAACACGCGGAACCGCTCCGTGGTGAGCACGGAGCGCCATTCGGGCAGCCGATCCAGCTCCCCGGTCAGGGGTTCGTCGGCTTCCCACAGCACCACGTCGGGATCCGCTCGCGCCAGCACCTGTCGCCAACCGTCATCCAGTCCCAACAAGGTGACGTAGTCGACCATCGTCTGCGCCGAGGGGCGGTCGTCGACCCAGGCGTGGGCCTCCTCACCGAAGCGGTAGTCCAGGTAGTTGCCCACCCAGTCCTGGTGCACCAACCCGATGTCGGCGTTGGCGACCAGATCGTGTCGTTCCAACCAGTCGACCTCCTCGACCGGATAGCGCGACAGGTCCTCGTGCGGGGCTCGCCATGCCAGGGTTGCCCCAGCTGCGATCGCGATGAGGCCGAGCGCCGCCACCGATCTGCGGAGGACCGAAGGCGGCGGGCCCATCTCGCTCACCCCCGCGAGGCCATCTGCGGCGAGCGCTGCGAGGGTGAGACCGGCGACCGGCAGGAGCCGCGTCGCGCTCATGCCCGCCAGGCCGAGCACCACCACCGCCGACACCGAGCCGATGCGAGCACTACGGGAGCCGCGGTGGCGCAGCGCGCTGAGGCCCGCGAGCAGGACGACCAGACCGAACACCCAGACCCAGGGCGATGAGAGCGCCGGGCGTTGCCACTCCTGGTAGAGCTTCACCGCAGCGCGCGCCTGGGGGCTGCCGAACTGCTCGGTCGGCAACAGCACGAGCCGGAACCGCTGCGGATAGAACAGGCCGCCCACCACGACGCCCCCGAGCGATCCCGCGAACCAACGAAGCCGTTGCGGAGACCAGCTCCGGGCGTCGATGCACTCGGCCGCCCACAGCAGCCCGAGCACCGCGGCGCCGTAGAGCCAGCTGCCGTGGACGTTCACCCAAACGGCGAAGACCGCTGCCATCAGCAGCGGCGAGTGGCGTTCCCTCCAGATGACCAGCGCGGCGCCCAGGAGCAGCATCCCGCCCAGGTTCGGGCGGGCGTTGACCCACGGAACGAGCATCAGCGCCACCAGACCCGCCGGGAACAGCTGAACCAGCAGCCCAGGTGCCGGAGCGAGTGGTGCGCCCGAGGGGCGCGAGCAGCGCACGACCAGCCATCCGAGCACGGCTGCGAGGACCACGGTTGTGAACCTGACCGCACCGAGGCCATCGAAGCGCTCCGCCCATCCGAGGCCTGCTGACCACCACCAGCTCGGCACCGGGAAGTCGCTCGAGGTGACGAGGAACGGGTTCGTGCGCGGCAACCCACCGCCAACCTGTAGCCGCGCGGTGGCGATGTGGGTCAGCAGGCTGTTGTCACTGATCGGACCGCTGGCGGCGAGCGCGAGGCCTCCGGCGCACAGCGCCGCCACCGCCCGTTCCCAGGAGCGCGCTGCGCCGAGCGGCGACGCGACTTCCGCGCCGATCCCGTCGGTCCGCTCGTCGGGGCCGCTGCCGGTGGAGGCCGCTGAGGCGGATGGGCCCGCGTGATCCTGGTCTGGTTGATCCTGGTCTGGTTGATCCTGGTCTGGTTGATCCTGGTCTAGTTGCAGCGCCACGACGAGCACCGATCACCCACGGGTGTCACAACCCGTCCTTGATCTGGAGGATCGCCGGTCCCAGCACGACCGCGAAGAGTGCCGGGAAGATGCAGAACACCATCGGGATCATCATCTTCACCGGTGCCTTCTGTGCCTGTTCCTCGGCGAGCTGACGACGCTTGATCCGCATCTCCTCGGACTGGCTCCGCAGCACCCGGCCGATGGACACACCGAACGTGTCGGCCTGGATTATGGCCATCACGAAGCTGCGCAGCTCCGGGACGTTGCAGCGTTCGTCCAGCGAGCGCATGGCATCGGAGCGGTTTGCTCCCGCACGGGTCTCGCCCAGCATCCGCGAGAACTCCTCCGAGAGCGCACCGGGCACCGAATGGATGACCCTGTCGAGCGCCTGTTCGAAGCCCAACCCTGCTTCCACGGAGATGACGAGGAGGTCCAACACGTCGGGAAGGGTGATCTGGATCTCGTGCTGGCGGGCCGAGACCTTCTTGTTCAACATGCTGTCGGGGGCGAGGACCAACGCGGCCACGATCGCCGCTCCGGCCACCAGCTTCGGCATGCCCTGCAGCGGGAGCAACCCGAACACGAACACCGCCAGGAACGCGATGAACGCGAGCGCGATCGTGATGACCCTGATGGCGAGGAAGCGGTCCACCGAGGCGGGGTCGGGATCACCGGCCCACACGAAGCGCTGGCGGACCTTGTCGATGTAGCCGGTCGGGGTGAAGCGCCTCCCGATCCCGTTGAGGCCCGCGACGAGCGGCGCCAGGGCCCGGTCGCGCAGGGGATCCAGGAGCTCCTGGTCCCGTGTGCTCTCCACTTCGTACCCGTCGAGCTGACGAAGGGTCTCACGGATCATTTGACGCTCTTCGATCTGCGAGAGCACCACGAACACCGCTGCGGCCACTCCGCCTGCGACCATCAGGGCTGCGAATACCACGGTTGGGGACATGATCACACCTCGATCGTGATGATCTTCTTCATCCAGGTGAACCCGACGAACATCGCCACCAGCGCGGCTCCGATCATGAAGTAACCGAGACCCGGAGTGAACAGACTCGATATGTAGTCACGGTTCATCACGAACATCACCACCCCCAGACCCGGAGGCAGGAGCCCGAGGATGAACGCCGAGACCCTTCCCTCCGCGGTGAGGCTGTTCACGTCACGGCGCAGCCTCTCGCGCTGGGTCATGGTGTCCGCGACGGTCAACAGCAGCTCGGCCAGGTTGCCTCCGACCTCGCGCTGGATCTTGATGGCCATCACGGTCCACGCGAAGTCATCCGAGCCCATGCGTTCGGCGGTCGCGTCCAGAGCGTCCTCCAGTGTGCGCCCGAGACGGTGCTCGGTCACCACTCTGCGGATCTCCTTGCCCATCGGTTCGTCGACCTCCTTGGACACGGCCTCGAACGCCTGCGCGATCGAGTATCCGGCCTTGAGGGTTCCCGCGAGCAGCACCAACATGTCGGGCAACAACGCGACGAACTTCTTCTGGCGGCGCCTGACCCTCATGTCGAGCAACGCCTTGGGGACCATGAGCGCGAACCCGAGCACAACCAGACCCATCAACAGGCTGGAGGTCACCAGGGCCGCTGCCATCGCGGCGAGCACCGCGGCGCTGGCGACGAAGAACACGGCCTCCGCACCCCGCAGGGGGAGGTTCGCGCGTTCCAGGGATACCTCGATCGATTCGAGGAACCCCCGCTTCTCGGCCATCTCGCCGGTGAAGTCGACCGCGGAGTACTCGTTGAGCTTGGCCAGGCGGTGGTAGGCCTCGATCATCCGGACGGTGCCGGACTTGGCGCGCATCACGATGGACTGGGTAGTGCACCCGCCACCGTAGTACTGCACACCCTTGAGCAGGTC
>CAYVYG010000089.1:0-10163 GCA_964454385.1 uncultured Microthrixaceae bacterium | reverse complement strand
AAGCGGACCTCGCGGACATAGATGCCGGTCAGCAGACCGGCTTGGCGACTCGTCGGATCGGTCGAGGCGAACTTGCCCACGATGCTCGCGGGTGCGTGCTGCGCGTCACCTTCCCAGTCGAGCTCGAAGCGGACGTTGTCGCCCAGCTTGCCGGTGCCGATCCTCGTGTGGGTGAAGCCGGTTATCGTCGCATCGTCCGATACGGCGCCGCAGGAACGCAGAACCTCGGTCAGCCAGTCGGGTGTGATCCGATCGGCGTCGGCCTGGAGCTCGATCATCTCGTTATCCTCGCACGAATATGCAGGGATCTGCCACGGATCGCGAAGCCTCGATGCCGCCATCGTTCGCGGTCTGCCTGACGCTCCGCATATCCGCGATCGGCACCGGACCCGCCGGTCCGGGTCGTGGATCCGCTCATGCCCGTCGAGGGAACAGGACCGGTCTCCTCGCCACACCCGGAGGCGCCGAGCACCACGACGCACAGGATCGCGCATGTTCCGATGGGCCTTCCCACCTCCCGCGCTCAGGACTCTGTGCGAACGTTGTCGGCGCCCGGTGAGAAGGCTTCACGGAGCACGCTCTCGAGAGGCTTCTCCGATGCGGTCTTGGGGATCTCGTCCACGACCTGCAGGTAGGTCGGCACGAAGTTCGCCTCGAGCTCATCGCGGCAATGTCGGAAGACCGCTGCCGGGTCCAACGCAAGCTCCGGGTCGTCGACGACCGCCGCGACGATGTCGCTCTCGCCGGGTGCGCCGGATGCGGCCGGCACGCCGTAGACGAAGACGTCGTTCACCCCGGGGTGCTCGGCTATCACCTTCTCGATCGCGCCTGCGCCGACGAACTCGCCGTTGCGGCGGATGCCGCCGCCTGCGCGGAAGTCGAAGAACAGCCAACCGTCGGCATCGCGGTGGCCCATGTCCCCGCTGCGGTTCCAGCCGGCTCGGATCTTGCGGCGTGAGGCCTCGGGGTCGCCGTGGTACTCGATCGTCGCCTCACCACCCTCTGGCCGACAGCAGATCTCCCCGATCACACCCGGTTCGCACTCGCTGCCGTTCTCGTCGAGGATCCGCATGTCCATGCCGCCGATGGGTTTGCCGAACGAACCGATCGGTCCCTCTCCGATCGGCTTGTACGCGACGCCCCCGCCGTCCATGGCCCCGTAGAACTCGAGGATCCGCAGATCGAAGCGGCTCTCGAACGCCTCCCACAGCGCGGCCGGCATGCCGCCGCTGATCACCATCCTCACCGGGTTGTCCGCGTCGTCGGGCCGGGGTGTCTCGCTGTAGATCGCGGTCGCGATGCCCCCCAGGATCGAGAACGTCGTGGCGCCATGTGCCCGGCACACGTCCCAGAGCTTCGAGCGTGTGAACCGGCGGCTGTAAACCGCGCGGAGGCCCATGTGCAGCGCGGGCGCGAGCGTCACCGACTGGGAGTTGCCGTGGGTGAGGGACAGCCCGGTGTAGGGACGGTCCTCGCTGGTGTAGCCGAAGAGGTGCCCGAGCATCGCTGCTGCGCAGAACCGGTAGTTCGATCCGACGATCCCCTTCGGGTCCCCGGTTGTGCCCGAGGTGAACATGATCTGCAGGGGCGCTTCGTGGTCGGTGGTGCGAGGCTCGACCGTGGCAGTCTCGTGTTCGAGCAGCTCACCCAGCGGACGCACCCAGCTCAGCGCCTCCGGATCGATGCCCGTCCCCCCGGTATCGAGCGCGAGAACCCACTCCAGGTCGGGTACGCGGGCCCGTACCCGGTCGATCTCGTCAAGGCACCCATCGGAGGTGATGAGCCCCCGGCATCCCGCGGCGCCGAGCATGTATGTGAGCCTGTCGCCCCGGGTGCGGGGGTCGATGGGAACGAACAACGTGCCGGTGATCGACGCCGCGATCATCGTCTCGACGAACTCGGGATGGTTGCGCATCATGATCGCGAACCGGTCCCCGGGTTCCATTCCCAGCTCCCCCAGGCCCGCGGCGATGCGGTTGGCGTTCTCGGCGAGATCCGCGTAGGTGCGCACCTCGTCGGGGGTGGCACCACCGTCGAGGGTGAGGTGCTCGAAGGTCAACACGTCGAGGTCGGGCTGCTCGTTGCGACGCATCTCGATGAGATCCGCGAGGATCATGTCGTTGAGCTCGCGCTTGTTGTTCACAGCTGGCCTCGGTACGCGGGATCGGGGGAGCTCATGCCTGCAGGATCGTGACGAGCATCGCGGCCGCGTCGTTGCCCTTCTTGCCCCCGCCGTTCTGGGCGAGCGCGGTGCGGGCCCCTTTTACCTGGCGCGGACCCGCCCGGTCCTGGAGCTGCAGGGTGAGCTCGACGACCTGTGCCAGGCCGGTCGCGCCGACCGGGTGACCCTTGCGCAACAGCCCGCCGGAGGTGTTGACCGGCAGCCGCCCACCCAGGCGGGTGTCGCCGGACTCGACGAGCTTGCCGCCCTCGCCCGGTGCGCAGAGACCGAGTTGCTCGTAGCCGATGATCTCGGCGGGTGCGGATGCGTCGTGGAGCTCGACGACGTCGAGGTCGTCGGGACCCAGTCCGGCCTCCTCGTAGGCCTCGGTGGCACACAACCCCACGGTGTCGGGTTCGTCCTCGGTGTGGTTCCACCCCGAGTGCATGACCATCGTGGTCACCCTGACCGGTTTCGTGATCGCCAGCTCTGTCGCCTTGCGGGGGCTCATGATCACCGCGGCCGCGGCTCCGTCGCCGATCGGCGAGCACATGGAGCGGGTGAGCGGGTCGACGATCAGGCGGTCTGCGAGCACGTCCTCGACGCTGAGCTCCTCGCGGAACTGGGCGAGTGGGTTGAGGCTGCCGTGGAAGGAGTTCTTGGCGGCTACCGCCGCGAACTGCTCCCTGGTGGTGCCGTATCTCTCCATGTGGTTCCGGGCGGCCATCGCGTAGACGTCCATGAACATCGAGCGGTTCTGTCCGGCGCCGGCGCTCTCCCCACCGCCGCCCTCCGCACCGGCTGAGCTCTCGCCGGCCCCATCGCCCGAATCCGACAGGGACTCCATCATCTCGGCCAGCTCGTCGACGTCCATCGCCCCGGCGAAGGCCGCGAAGCTGCGCATCTTGTCGGGGTGGGTGAGCTTCTCCACGCCGAGCGCCAGCACGATGTCGTGCATCCCGGCGGTGACCATCACGCACGCCTGTTGCAGCGCCGTGGAACCGCTCGCACACGCGTTCTCGACGTTGACGATCGGGATCTTGCCCACACCCAGTGGGGACAGCACCACCTGGCCCCGTACCGACTCCTGGCCGGTGACGAGCCCCGCTGCACAGTTGCCGACGAACGCGGCTTCGAGGTCGTCGAGGGTCACCCCGGCATCGTTCACCGCGGCGGACACCGCCTCGGCGCTCAGGTCCTTGAGGCCCCGGTCGGGGTGCTTCGCGAACCGGGTCATCCCGACCCCCGCGATCACCGCATCGAAGCGCATCAGAGCAACCCCTGGCCCTTGAGGTCGAGACCCCGTCGCAGGAACAACAGCTCCTCCTCGCGCCACGGCAGCGGTGCGGGTGCCTGGATCATCTTCGTATCCTCGAGGTGTTCGACCACCTCGGACGATCGCGGGAACGCCTCGCCGTAGCTGTTGAGGTGGAACATCTCCTCGAAGGGTGGACGGGGCCGTTGACCGCCCGCTTCGGGTTGCTCCGCTGGGTAGCCCACGGTCTGGACCACCAGCAGGCGACAGGTGTCGGGCAGGCCGAGCTTGCGCCTCACCCCATCGGGGTCACCCGAACCCAGACAGCACGTACCCAGGCCGAGCGAGGTCGCGACGAGTGTCGCCTGGGCAATGCCCTGGCCGCAGTCGACCTCTCCGAGGCCCGGTTCACGCAGTACCTCGCTGGCCGCCTCCATGATCGGAATCAGCTGGTTCTCGGCTTCCTCGCGCTTCTCGTCGCCGTAGCCGACCGCGCCGACGTCGACCAGCTCGCGGAGCCTGTCGCCGATCTCGGCGGTCGCCCCGGTCTCGATGTACCACACGATCACCACTGGAGCGAGGGCCGCCTGGTAGCCGCTGACCGGGGAGGGGAGCGCGTCGAGCACCTCCTGGGACGCCTTGTCGCGTTCGATGACCAGCGCCCGCAGGCTCGCGACATTGCCCCAGTGCGACGCCAGCCGCGCGGCCTCCAGCATGCACTGGATCTTCTCGGGTTCCACCGGCCGGAACGGCAACAAGAACCGGATCGAACGCCTTCGGCCGATCGCTTCGTACAACTCCACAGTGCCTCCTACAGCTTCGTGGCCCCGACGAGGGAGAGCACCTCGTTGCAGCCGTCTTCGATCAGAGAAGCCCGTGCGTCGCGCAGGAGCTTCTCGATGGGGTACTCGCGGGTCAGTCCGTTTCCGCCGAAGATCTGCAGGGCCGCGGTCGCCACGTCGAATGCGGTCTGGGTGCAGAACACCTTGGTCGCGATCGAGTACTGAAGCACCGGGCCCGAGACCGCGTTCTGCGCGGCGACCCGACGCGCCAGCGACCGCGCGGCCTCGGTTCGGGTGAAGATCCCGAAGAGCCGTCCGGCCACGCTCTGGTGCTCGAAGATCGGTCGGCCTCCCTGGATGCGCTCCTTGGAGTACTCGAGCGCCAGCTCGTAGGCGGCGCGTGCCACGCCCACGAAGAGCTGACCCATCGCGGCGTTGGCGAAGGCGAGCATCCCCTCGAGCGCCATCGGGTAGAGCTCGGGGTCGACCACACGGTGTGATGCCGGTAGCCGCACGTCGTTGAAGAACAGCTCACCCTGGTTGAGTGACCGCTGTCCGAGCTTGTCGAGCGGTCGGGGACGCTCCACTCCGGGCAGGTCCGTGGGAACGACGAACACCGAACCGCCCAGGGGGCCGCTGCCGTCGTCGAACGCGCAGAACACCACCGCGAGATCGGCGATCGACCCGTTGGAGACCCACGCCGCCTTCTGGCCGTTGAGGATGAAGTCGGAGCCGTCGGCGCGCGCCACGCAGTTCGGGCGCCTCGCGCTATCGGAGAGGTAGGCATCGGGGCTGCCGACGGTGTCGCTGCCGTGATCCGGCTCTGTGAGGGCCCAGCAACCGATGGTGGGTCGCTCGGGCGAGCAGAACCGCTCGATCAGCTCCGAGTCGCCGGACATCTCCACGAATGGCGGGTGGAACTGGCTCAGGCCCAACGAGATGGCGAGTCCGACGTCGCCCCAGGACAGCTCCTCGTTAACGATGCAGCTGAGGCGGGCCTGGGTGAGCGGATCGAGCGACGGGTCCCGCGAGATGGCGCCGAGGCCCAGCTCGCGATAGCGCCGGAACGCGTCCCAGAGGGGAGAACCCTCCGCTATCACCTCTGCGGGGTCCACCATCCGGTCGAGCTCACGGCCTGTCGGGCGCAGAACCTCCGCCGCGAAGCGGTGCGCAGTCAACTGGACCTCGCGGTCCTCGTCGGTGAGCTCGGCGTCCATGCCGGTCATTGTCATGTCCTGCTTCCCCCGATCTGGTGAGCAACATAGCCCCTGTCGCGCAAAGGCTGTGCCCCTGTGCCCTGTGACGTGTGGCCTGTGACGCGTGGCCTGTTGCCCCACCCTGGTCGTTGAGACCGGTTCCGGGGCCGGGCCGCGGTTCAGGCGGGCTTGAGCGCGCGGACGATCGCGCCGTGCATCCCGGTAGCGACCTCGTGGGTGAACACCACCTCGGGCTCGGCGAAGCCCGCGGCGAGCAACCCGTCGATGTACTCCGATCGCGACAGTGCGCCCGCGATGCAACCTACGTAGGAACCCCGCTCGGCCCGCATCTCGGGTGTCACATCGTCCTCGGCGACGACATCGGAGATCCCGATCCGTCCGCCGGGGGCGAGCACCCGGAACATCTCGGCCAACACCGACGGCTTGTCGGTCGACAGGTTGATCACGCAGTTGGAGATCACCACGTCGACCGCACCATCTGGCAACGGGACATCCTCGATGATGCCCTTCAGGAACTCGACGTTGTCGATATCGGCCTTGGCCGCGTTCGAGCGGGCCAGGTCGAGCATCTCATCGGTCATGTCCACGCCGTAGACGAACCCGCTCGGACCGACCCTGCGGGCCGACAACAACACATCGATCCCTCCGCCTGAGCCCAGGTCGAGGACCCGGTCGCCGGGAGCGAGCTCGGCCACCATCATCGGGTTGCCGCATCCCAGGCTCGCCGCGACCGCCTCCGCGGGCAGCTCCCCCTGCTCGTCGCTCGAGTAGAGGCCCGAGCCGAACCCGGCGTCCACCTCGCCCCCGCCGCCGCAGCACGAAGCGTTGGCTTCCTCGACGCTCGACGGGGAACAGCACCCATCCGCGTCGATCAGCTCCAAGGGGGTGGATGCCGATGCCTTCGTGACCGCCGCGGCTGCCTCGGCGTATCGGGATCGGACCTGTTCGCGCACATCGGACTCGCTCATGAGCCCTCCATTCACATATCGATCTGCTTCGATATCCACACCTTCGCAGATATATCGATCAGTGTCAATAAGAGAACCTGACGCTGCGGCTGCCGATCGACCTGACTACTCCGAATCCCCTGTAGCGGCTCGCGGTCCGACCTCGACCGGTCGCTGCGGGTCGAGGCCCCACTCCATCCAGGAGGCGTCGTAGAGGGCGGCGTCCTCGTGGCCCATGAGGTGCAACACGAAGAGCGCGAAGGCGCCGAACACCCCACCGCCGCAATAGGTGATGACCCGCCGACCCGGTTCCATCGCGACCTGTTGCCACAGCAGCGCCAGCTCGTCGGCTGGCAGCAGCACCTGGGTCGCTGGATCGATGTTCGCCGGAGCGGGCACGTTGTGTGCACTAGGGATGTGCCCGCTCCGATGGGTCGGGAACAGAGAGGCCTCTCCGGTGAAGAAGGCCTCGGGCAACGCGTCGACTATGCACACGTCGTCACTCCCGATCGCCTGGGACACCTGTTCCGCGTTGACCCGAAGCTGTGGGCGAACGCGTGCGCGGAAGGTCCCGGGCGCGACCTCGGGAGCCTCGCTCTCGAGGGGACGGCCCTCGGCCTCCCACGCGGTGAGCCCGCCGTCGAGGAGCTTCACCGCGTCGTGGCCGTAGTAGCGCAGCGCCCACCAGAGCCGCGCGGCGCCTGTTCCGCCGAGATCGTCGTAGACGAGGACGGTGGTGTCGTCCGAGATCCCCAGACGACCCATCAGAGCTTCGAAGCGCGATTCGGTCAGGATGGCCAACGGGTCCTCGGGGTCGGCCAGGTCCGACATCACATCGATGAACACCGCACCCGGGATGTGCGCCTCGCCGTACGCGTCACGTCCCGCGACGGTCGCCATCGTCATCGTGGAGCCGTCCACTCTGAGATCGAAGCGTGCGTCCACCACGCGGACCGCCGGGTCATCGAGGTGGTCGGCCAGCCAGGCGGTAGATGCGAGAGCTTCGGGGTTCCCGTCGTAGCCCATGGTCAACTCCGCTTCGTTGGTATTCGTTGTGGGGTTCACGCCGCGCCGAGGGAGGCGCTCAGTTCCTCGGAGAGTCGTGGTCGATCGATCTTCGCGTTGTGGCGCTTGTCCACGGGGATCCGCTCCACGAACACGAACCGGTCGATGGTTCTGGTCGAGTCGCATCGGGCGGCCATCTCGAGCAGTTCGCGTTCGATGCGGGTCGTGTCGCCCGAGAAGCCGGGGGTCACTTCGATGCACACCGCTGCTGTGGTGCCCTCGCCGTCGCGAAGCGAGACGAGGGCACTTCGCGACACGTCCGGGTGGGTGTTGAACACGGGTTCCACACAGAGCGGGTGGAGAACCTCGGTGGCGGTGCGAACACGGTGCGAGCGCCGGCCGCACGCCCAGAGCATCCCGTCGCAATCCAGGTAACCCATGTCGCCCAACCGGTGCCACGGTGGCCCGTCGCCGTCCGCGATCTTGTTCTCGGCGGTGACCCCGGGCAGGCGGTAGTACTCCTCACTGATGTGGGGGCTGCGGGCGACGATCTCGCCGATCTCACCGACGGGGAGCTCGGTGGCATCCGACCAGGTCGGGATCGGGCCTTCGCTCGGGGCAACGATCCGAAGCTCCACCCCGGGTAGGGCAGATCCCACGCACACGCCCGCGCCCTGCTCGGTGCGCGGCCAGGTCCGCTCGATCACGGTGTCCCCGGCGATCTCGGTGACCGGCAGGGCTTCGGTGGCCCCGTAGTCGGAGTACATCTCGCCGTTCGTGCCGAGCATCGCCTTGACCTCGGCGAACAGCGGACCGGGCACCTCGGCTCCACCTGCCACGATGCGTTCGAGCGACGGTGTCTTCACGCCCGAGCGCGCCGCTTCGCGAGCGAGGTTGGTGAGCAGGGCCGGCGATCCGAACATCGAACGCACCCCGCAATCGTTGATCGTGCGCAGCAATCGGACGGGATCCGCGTCACCGGGGCCCTTGAGGGTGAAGTCCATCGGCGGCACCACCACTGTTCCCCCGGCGGACAGCCCGATGATCCAGAACATCGGGAACGTCGGCATGTCGACGACCCCGCCATCGGAGTCGAAATCCCAATGTCCCATGACCGTGTAGATCATCGCAGCCAGGTTCCGCTGGCGCAGCACGGTCGGCTTCGGCTCACCGGTGCTGCCGGTGGTGAACGCGATCACCGTCACGTCGTCGGGCGCGAGGTCGGCCCGCTGCGGCTCACCTCCGGTGCCCGTCTCGAGTGAACGCAGCGTCGGTATCCCGGGAAGCCCGATCCTGCCCACCACGACACGGGTCTTCACGGTGCCGCGTCCCCAGCCGAACGCCACGCGTCCAGCGTGCGCCCGGGGCGTTCCGAAGAAGACCTCGGGACCGACCCGGTCGAGGCAGCGTGCAACCCGGCGCAGCCCGTGGCTGTGCGGTTCGATGCCGACGGTCACCGCGCCGACGCGCCACAGCGCGACGCCGAGCACCATCGCGTCGAAACAGGGCGGGACCATGAACGAGCACAAAGTCCCCTCGGTGATGCCGATGCTGCGCAGGCCCACCGCGAGGGATTCCGCGCGGCGACTCAGCTCGCCGTAGGTGAACCGGCGGTACACGGGACGACCGGCGCGCCACGCAGCCGAGATCATCGCCACGCGCGAGGGGTCGGTCCGTGCGATGTTCAGCACCCGATCGGCGATCGACACCACGCTTTCGCGCGCGGTGCTCGTCACGGCTGGGCTCCTTGGTCGAAGAGGTGCGCTTCGATGGCGGAGTCGAACTCCTCGATGATCGATGTCATCGCCCCGGGGTCCTCGAGCATCGCCAGGTGGCCGCAGCGTTCAAGGGTGATCTCCCGGTCGGGCCGCAATCGGGCGTCCAGGGAGCGACCGGCCTCGGGTGAGAGCACCCGGTTGCGTTCACCCCAGACGATGCACAACGGGACCTGCGACTCCCGGGCCTCGTCGAGTGCGCGGTAGGCATCCATGTCATCGAGCACGTCCACCAGCGCCGGCAGTTGGTCACGGCGCATGTTGCAGGCCAGCAGATCCGGGTCGCGGTGCAGCTTCGCGGCGGCCCCCCTGGGCCCGAGCTGGAAGCGCACGACGGCCGACGCCACAGCACGCGGTGGGACGAACGCACGGGACAGACGACGAGCGAGCGCGCTCGGGCCGGGAGCCCAACGCTTCGACTTGTGCAGCAGTCCGAGTCCGCCGGCGGAGAACGTCGCCTCGGTCAGCGGGTTCACCAGCACGAGGCCACGAACGAGCTCGGGGTGGGCAACAGAGACGCCCGCAGCGATGTTGCTTCCCATGCAGTTGCCGACCAGGAGCACCGGGGCCAGGTCGAGCTGGTCGATGAGCGCGGAGATGAGCGCCACGTGACCACCAAGGTCGAGGCCGTCGGTCGGCCGGGGCGAAGCGCCGAAGCCGGGAAGGTCGACCGCCACGACGGTGCGGCGATCACCCAGTGCCTCGTACTGGTTGCGCCAGATCACGCCGGAGGCGCCGCCGTTGTGCAGGAACACAACGCCCGGCCCGTCCCCGCTGCGTTCGTAGGCCATGGTCACACCGCGATGTTCGAAGTGCTTCATCACCCAGGATCATGGCAGGTCGCGCGAGGTCGAGCAGGATCGGGAGGACATCACGAGCTGGGTCGACGCCCGAGGGCGACACGGCCTGCGTCGGTCATCGGGCCCTCAGCTGAAGCGCCGTCGCAGCCAGTCAGCAAGCAGCGGGGCGACGATCCGAGGGCCGTCACCGGTGGTTACCAGAAAGCCGTTGCCGACCAGCG